>NZ_JADBUP010000013.1:0-8090 GCF_020245605.1 Microcystis sp. M061S2
GCTGCACCTATGGCATTGATACCGTGTCGATACGCAGCCACAAAAGGCTTTAAAATCCCCTCGGTTAACCAAACTTGACCGTTATCCTTGCCATTGGGGATAACTGTTATGGGTAGTTCAATATTGGGTAAATGGCTAGACTCTACACCCTTAGCCCACCGATATTTAGAGTCAGTAGCGTTGTCAATTCTGACTTGATAGCCAATGGCCCGGCCTTCCCCATCAAAGGCTAAACAAGCGATACCATTATCGGCGGCCGCTATCTTCCCATTAATCACCCCGGGTAAGTTGGGGGGAATATCTGCCGGCACTGGTTTATTAGGTGAGATGCTGAAAAATAAACCCGTCTCTATTTGGCTCTCAGACAGACCTCTATCGAGTAAAGCTTGTCGATGATGCTGTGACAGCCCTAGAGTTTTGGATAGCTTCCTTAATGCCTTGTCACGGTCTGGAATACTCAGGGAATTCTTAGCGTGTTCTTTTTGCCGTTCCAACTGGTCGCGCTCTCGTTCGGCTTTTTTCGCTTCCCATTCCGTGCGATTGAATGCTTCATCTTTCCTGATCCTGAATACGCCCCACGGCCCCTTTTTGGATGCCCGGACATAGTGCCAATCGGGATGATTGGGGTCAAAGTCGATGTGAGAATGGCATAGAACCAATTCCCTATCGGTAGAGTAACGGCAATCGCCGTCGGTTTCCCCACAGATCGGGCATGAGTCAGACCCTTTGAAAGGGTGTAGCTTTTCTCTAGAATTTGTGTTATTGTTCATAGTAAGTTTAAGAAAGTACAAAACCACGGCGGGCCTTATTCGCTGTGGTTTTTTGGTGAATATCAGATTTTTGTGCCGTGGCTAGGGATACTCGTGCCGCAAAATTCAGGCTATTCTGGCTTAAATTGCCAAAATTAACCGATAAACTGCTTATTGCTGATTTATTCTGGTTAGTGGGGGTTCTATCGCTTAATCCCGTGGCATCATAGGGATTTTTTGGGGAAACTCTTGACAGTAAACTTCTATTAGTGTTACACTTCATCTCATTAAGAATATAAGTTTTGAACCGCTTCCAAAGCTTGCAGGCTATGGGGCGGTTAGTTCTTTTTAGGCGGTTTCTAAGGATTTTGTGAGCAGTTCACGGATGACCACGGCCTCGCTCTCGCCGCGATTTTTAGCGCGTTGCTTGATTTGATTTCTCATGTCTGAGGGGAATCGTATATTTAGCGATTTCATTACATCATCTACTCTTCGCGGCATTTACATCGTCTCCTAATTTCTGTTGTCATCAATGTAGCACAGAAAACCAACAAAGAACCTAACTTGTACTACCAAAATATTAAAGTTTTGTTAAGTTCCAAAAAGTCACAGCCCCAAAAGCCAAAACCCAATCAGGGTAAGGGTTACACGGTGTAAGATTAATTGATACTTACAAAAAACTTACAATTAACTTACAAATAACTTACAAATCTTCTATCTCGTCAAAAAGCTCACCCCACAAAAAATTTAACCCTATCCAGTGCCAATCAACCTCATCACAATCAGCAATATTTGAGGGCATTAAGGGTTCTAAGGTTTCCCGTGTTTTGGCTAAAATAGTCTCTAGGTTTCCACCGGTTTCTAACACCAATTCGCGCATAAAATGTCCTGATTGACCCAAAAAAGAACGGCAATCAAGGGAGTTAATATACCAGTATCGATTATCATCTCCAAAGTAAGTTAAAACCGCTAAAGTGTCAGGGTCTGTGGGTTTTTTGGCACTCCTAAAAATTTGATAATACTCTTGTTTTGTGGTCATCTTTTTCTAGTCCTAAATGATTGTTTACTGATAACTGATAGCTGATAATTAATCTTCTAATTCCCAATTATTTTCGAGTAGGGAAAGATTATCGCTTAGTATCTCTATCTCTTGGTTTCCGTCGTTTTCTATGCTGATATTGGCATATAAATCATCGAGAAAAGATAAAGCCTCTTGTCGATTTTTAGCCTTGATTGTGACCTCAATGGTGAGGGGTAAAATTGCTGTAAATTCCTTCATTGTTTTGTCTCCTAAGAAGGGGAATTAATCCCCCCTTGATTTACTGATTACAAGCTAAATTTTTTCTGGGCCGAGATAAACAGGGTGGTAGCGATCGCTCGGCGGTCTTCATCGATCGCGCCTAAACTTTCAGCTTGAGTGAGGCAAAACCCGTAAAGTTTAGCCATTTCACTGATATAAGAGGCAATCTCGCGCTTTTTGTCGGGGGATAGCAAAGATTGGTCACTCTCGCTTGTTTTTTCAATCTTATGGTCGTAATTATGGACGGGTTGAACGCGAACCGGTTCAACGGGTAAGGGTTTTCCCAGTTTTAAGTGATCAGGGTTCTCCACTAAGGAAAACTTGCCTTTTGCGTCAATTGCCACCGTGATAGGCATATCCCGAACGACAAATTTTTTCGAGTAATCATCATCGGAGGGCCGCCATAGTGTGATTTTCTCACCGGTATCGCGTGCCATAGCGTCGATCACTAATCTTTGGCCGTATTTTGTGGAAACTTCGCGGGGTCTGTCTAATGCAATTGCTGGAATGAGTCTCATGATGTTAGAATCCTTTTGGTTTGTTTTGGGAAAGGCGACTGCTCTAAGTGGAATTGGTAGCGGTCGTCTTTCCTTATGTTTACTATTATGGCACTGTCACTTATACAAGTCAAGTCAGATTATATTAGAGTTTTTACACTTATACATATCTTTATATAAAGTTAACTTATAGTTGTAATAATTACGGATTTAAGTTAAAATAGACTTGACTATAAGTAAGCATAAAGATATGAGCCAAGTAATGAAACTGACTTTTTCCCAATGGTTTCTAATTAAGAGACGGTCAAAATCGCTATCTCAAGACGACATAGCCAAAGTTTTAGGGGTGAGCAAACAGACGATCAGCAACTGGGAAAGGGAGGCCACTATTCCAACGTTGACCATTGATCAGTTTAAGAAGTTGTGTCAACTTCTAGACTGCACTCTTGACGACTTCCCTAGCCCCTAACCTACTCCCTACCCGTGAACCCACGGGTTCTTAACAATTCTTAATCTGTTGATAATAAACCTTTTCGCAAGATGACCAGCAACCTTGTACTAATTAACTCCAAAGTTTCCCACCTATCCCCGGTTCCCCTTAGTACCGATTGGGAGAGGGTTTTAGCCGATTGGTTGAACACCAAAAGATCACCACATACCCGGCGTGTGTACCAAAAAGACATTGAGAATTTTCTCGCTGATCTGGGTACGGAATTGGGGAAGTTTTTATCTCTTGATAGGCATGGTGCTTATGCCCTAGTTAGTCGGTATAAGGGGGAATTGGTCACTAAAGGCTTAAAATCGGCCACAATTAACCGACGTTTAGCCGCTATTAAGTCATTAGTCGCTTTTTCTTATAACTGTGGTCATTCTGACTTTATGCTTGAGTCTGTTAAAGGGGAAAAATTGTCAGCATATCGTGACACTTCCGGGGTTGACCCCGAGACATTCAAGCGAGTGCTAGGGGGGATTGACCGGGGAACATTAAAGGGTATTAGGGACTATGCTTTATTACTTCTCTTATGGAGTAATGCCCTCCGGCGATCGGAAGTGTCTAAGGCTTCGATCGCTGACTTTGACCCGGTGGCTAAAACGTTAAGAATTTTTGGGAAGGGACGGGGGAATAACTCAGAGATTGTGTCTCTAGGGACGGGTACGGTCACGGCGATCGAGGCATGGCTAGAAGCGCGGGGGGAACATGACCCCGATAAGGCTTTATTTGTGTCAGTCAATCCCGGCTATAAAGACGGCCGCCTATGCACTCAGGCTATTTACAATATCGTTAGCGATCGCTGTAAGGATGCCGGTATCACTAAGGTCATGAGTCCTCACCGGATCCGCCATAGTTCTATCACGGCCGCGCTTGAGGCTACCGGGGGGGATGTGAGAAGGGTACAAAAGTTATCGAGACACAGTAGCCTTAACACCCTTCTCATCTATGACGATAACCGCAAAAATCATCAGGGAGAGGTCACTGACTTGTTAGATAGTCTCGTTTAACCCAAAAAAAAACCCTTCATAAACACCCCTAGAAGCCTCGAAAAAAAGTTTTATGGGTGTTTCATCCTGAGTATTGGAAGCGATCGAGTGCCAATTCTCAAACTGTCCACAGTGGATAGACAATGGCTATACAATTGGCTATCCTATGAATAGACAGATAGACAACGGATAGACAACTATGGCACGCGATAAACTAATCACAATCAGGATCGAAGGGGAAAAAAGAGAGGCTTTTAACAACTTGGCAAAAAGCCAAAACACAGATACAGCCTCGCTTTTGTATGATTTTATCTCAGGATGCCTAGACGGTACGCTAGACATATCGCTAGTCACGGGAAAAAAGCAGTGGATAGACAAGATAGACAATCAGCTAGACACTAATCGACTAGACAAATTAGAGGCAACTACTCAAAGAATAGACAACCGACTAGACACAATATCCAAAAAACTAACCGACTGGATAGAAGCTTTTGACGATCGCCTAACCGATTCTGATCAAGGATTATCTGACAAAATCACTAGCTTAGAGCATAGGCTAAATGCCCTAGCTATCCAGTTGGATAGTCAAGAGATAGACAGTATAGACACAGATAGCCAACAGATAGGCGATATGGAACCTTTACTAAAAAGAGAGCGAGAGGCTTCGATCGCTGCCCCAATTCCCACCGGCGAAACTTCCCCGGGTTCATCGGACCAACCGGCGATCGAAACCGTCACCCCGGAAGTTTCACCGTCACCACCGTCGCCGGCACTGGAAGCGATCGCTTCCATCGATGGAACGGTTGAGACTGTAGAACCAATCTCAGCAATAAATGAACCGGTCACGGACGCGATCGGAACCGTGACTGATTCAAAACCGTGGTACACCATCGATGACTTACTTGACTGCCATTATTCCGGTTGGCCCAAAACCAAAGAAGGGTTAAGAAAAAAAGCGTTAACAGAAGGTTGGCCCAGACGGACGCAGCGCGGCAGCAAGGGCAACCCTTACGAGTATCAAGCCGTGTTACCTGAGTGACACAGCTTCACCCTGTACCACTGGTCACAACCTAGTCGGGTACAGGGTTAGAAAAAGTGTAGGTTCTTTTTTGGAGTTTTCGATCGCACCCCGTCCCGGCGCGTTTTCCCCCTAGAGACAAAAAATTTTTATACCTTTGTTGAGAGTGTACTGTTAATCAGTACAGGTAACTAACCGTCACCTTGATAAAATGTGTACAATTGTACCCATTTTTGTACCAGTTACTAATAGTACAAAAATGTGTACCTTTGGCACACACAAAGTGTCACACTAACTGGCACAAGTACACTTGTATTATTAATTGCGTTTAACCGATTCTCAGGGTATTTTAGGGCAAAAATCCGCAATTTTTTCGGTTTTGGTTTTGGGGGGGGATTGGGTTTTAGCTAGGCGATCGCTATTAGGCTTTTTTCTTTTTCCCTCGCTTCGGGCCGGGAGTGTCTAGCGTGACTTCATCTATAGCAACCGTAAAGGGGGGATTTTCCCGATACCAATCCTGAATAGTGATTAAATCACCATCGACACTAATCACCCCATGGGCGCGGCCATTTTTTTTGTAAATGCACTCACCCCCCGGCTTAAGGTTTTGAGTGTCACCCACCGGGCGATCGGAGTCGGTTTCAGGATTTTGGGGGGATAAAGGGGATAGGGGGGATAAGGGGGATTTTAATTTATCCCCCCTTGTAAAGTCTTGCTGTGACTGAGTTTCATCAACTTGGGGGGATAAAGGGGATAAAGGGGATAGGGTATTATCCCCTTTTGATTTTTCAGTGAGGGGGGATAGGTAATCAGCATCCTGATCATTGAGAGGGGTTAAGTTTTGAGAATCAAAATGATTTTTTTTATCCCCTTTATCCCCCTTTAGGCTGTAATCCTTACTTGGTAAGGGTTCCACTGGGGGGATAAGATTATCCCCCTTTATCCCCCCTTTATCCCCTTTAATCTCAGAATCCTTATCTGGTAAGGGTTTCGCTGGGGGGATAAGGTTATCCCCCTTTAATACTCGAAATTCAATCGAGCCACGGGTAGTGGCTCTGACTTCCCCATAACCCTTGTCGCTTAATTCCCGGAATATCTCAGTTATCCTTGTCGATGGGTATTCTGTCTTAGCTTTTCCCGAAAAAGCCTTTTTCCGTGCGTTATTAGGCGTTATCCAATCGGTAGCACACGCTAGAATCCTTGCATATTGGGAAGGTAAATCATCCGATAGTTTTCCGTACATCCCCCTTACCTGATTGATAAAAAAGCTTGTCAATTCAATAGCCGCGTTAACGATTTCTTTAGAAATCTCTAGGGGGGGTCTAATACCGTTAAATAGGGAGTTTGTAAGATGAAGGTTAAGGGCCAAGCGACCGATCAGCCCTCTCGCTTTAATCAGTACATTTCTCATAGCCGGGCGCTGTTCACCATCGGCTAATGATTTAAGTCGGTTAGCGGCCTTTAGAAATCGTTCCCGGGCCGGGCGTGATAGGTCATAGGTTTTTACTGGCAAGCGATCAAATTGTCGATAGAGGTCTGTCAGCATCGGGGTGAGATTAGGATAAGTCGCGTCAATGTCAAGATCAAGGGTTGAGGGGGGGAGTAGGCAAAATAAGAACCGCGCCCATTGGCCATTATCATCCTGCTTATTTCCTAGAAGTTGCTCTAATATCGCCGGTTGAATCGTGCCAAAAATCGATAAAAGAATTTTTCGGCATACTACCGTTTTATCCGGGTCGGCCCGCAGGGTGATAGGTGGGGTCCCGTCAAAATATTCCAGAATGTCCTCGCTGTCAGAGCCACGGCCTCCCCTGTACATATTGGCACTCTTGAATAAACCGGCGATTTCATCTCGAAAAAGCAACATCCCCTTATCTTGGCTGTTAGCTGCATATCTCGCTATCCCCTCACCGGTTCCACTGCTAAAATAGCGGATCCGCCGGGTAGGTTTTGAGGGTGGGCCATCGGGGAATGAGTCGGTATTTTTTGATTTTTTGGCTATCTCATAGTCAGCAAGCGCGGCTTTATACTCACTGAGTTTTGAGTCATAATCCTGATCATCCAATTCGATTAGAGCCTTGAGAGGATCAGAAATCATCGCACGGCCGATGATTGACTTACCCTCACCGCTTAACGCGACTATGGCTGCATAAATATTGGGGGGAACCTTCCAGCTAGTCTGTGGGTACAGGCTTAAGGCCGTATCAGGGTGAAGGGTTGATGATAGTCCACTTAATAACGCGGTTAAATAGGCCTCCGATCGCAATCCCGTTAATCTGGCATGGTGACTAATAGCGTTGGCTAATTTCTCAGGGAGTACCTTGCTAAGGTCAAGCCGTTGGCTATCGGCTTTTAAGATATTGTCGAGGTCGCTAAAAAGGTCTTCGCGGTCAAGGTCATGATCAGTTTCCTCGATTGATTTCTGGTAAATCGAGTTAACTTGCTGTTGTGTCAGATTAAATTCACGGGCGATCGAAGCGAGTTTTATTTCGCGCTTGGAACCGGTGAGGTTCTCAGTTATCAGGTTATCGATTGTTTCCTTTAATTGGTCGGTTTCGAGGGGTTTAGGGGAAAATTTGGGGTGATTGATTACATTGTTAGGTTTCCCTGTTTTTTGCGGTTCCATGCCCATTTTTTCCCCCATTGCTAAAAATTTACTGCACTCGATAAACTCGATCCCTTCCAGACTCGATAACTCATCAATATCGTCATTATCTTTGGTTTTTTGCCCCCAAAACGCGATTAATAGCGACTTCCCTAGGGATTGCAAAAAATTAATCTCTTTAGACCATCTCAGCATCACATGAGGGTTATTTACGTCCCCCGCGTCCGGGCATAAAATTAACTCTTTATAGGGTTCAATCGCTTCTTTGATCTGATTGACACTACCTGAAAAATTACCACCAGCTGCACCTATGGCATTGATACCGTGTCGATACGCAGCCACAAAAGGCTTTAAAATCCCCTCGGTTAACCAAACTTGACCGTTATCCTTGCCATTGGGGATAACTGTTATGGGTAGTTCAATATTGGGTAAATGGCTAGAC
>NZ_JADBUP010000130.1:0-6815 GCF_020245605.1 Microcystis sp. M061S2
AAAATCTTTTGTCAGCTAGGTCTGCAAAATCTGCCACGGTTGCAGGCGAACAGGCTAGGGAAAACGTAATAGGTCGCCTTTTGGAGCAAGGCAAAGAAGCCGCCGAGCCGTTTAAAAAGATTCAAGGCTCAACTCAGTTTATGGATGTTGATCCCAAAGGGTTTCAACGAGCCATTTCTGGAATCAGTAAAATCAAAGCCCCATTCCCGGGAGGGAAAGACGTTGTAGCTAAATACGCTGATGAAATTGCCCAAGGCGTGCAAACAGTTGATGACGTAAAGGCGTGGCGAACAGCCGTTGGAAACGACATGCGAAAAGCCTTTGATTCAGGCGATAAGAATTTGGGCAACGTATTGGGTCAGGTCTACAAGCGGCTTGAAGCACTAGAAGGTCGTCAGATTCTTCGATCCTCTATTGAAACAGCTAAACAAGGCTTTCCCCGAAAGGGTGAAGCGATGGGCAAGGATATCGCAAAAGGTATTGTGGGCGAGTTGAAAACAGCACGTAAAAACTTCGCGCAATATCGAAGAGACGTAGAAAAGATTTCTAGATCGCTTGGTTTAAACGAAAAGCTACCGCCCGAGCAGTTAATTAAAAAGTTAGAGAATTTAGAGGCCGCCGAATTAACTAAAAAGCTATTCCAAGGCGGGAAGCCCCAAGCAACGGCTGCAATTAAAGAAGCGGCTCCATTGGCTTTTGACACTGCTAGAAGGGCGCATCTTAAAGAATTGTTTGATGATGTCATTATGGACGACAACATCCAGGTCGGGAAATTGATTCAAAAATTGGATAAATACGAGCCAGAAACTTTGGGCATGTTGTTAGGTGGTCCAGAAAAAGTGCGACAATTTGAAAACATCAAAACCGTTTATCAGTCTTTGCCAAAGATGGCAGGGCCGTCGGGAACTCCTGCAGGCAATCTTTTTATGAATTTTTTGGGAGTAATAACTTCGCCATTTGAATCAACAAAAGACGCCGTAGCGGGTGCTATGCTTAAACGTGCCACAAGAGGCGTTGAGTCTGGCAGGTCCGGGGCTCGAGGTCTTTTGACCGTAACCCAATCTCTTGGGGGCCTAACAGACAATGAATGATTTCGCAGGTGTTGAAAACTCAGGGATTTTAAAAAACGCTTATCCGACAGGTGACGCACTGAGTGAAGCTTTAAAGCGTCGAAGGCGAAAGCTTGCGGATAAAGAACTAACGCGGGACAATGAGTCCGAGGGAGAAAAAGAAAATGAATAAACCATGGTATCTGTCTAAAACGATTCTTGTTCAAATCATCGCATCGGTAGCGCTTGTCGTTGCTAACTTTCAACCTTCAGTTGCTAGTTTCCTAACTCAACATTTCGCTGAAGCTGGTCTTGGATGGGCTGCGATCAACATTGTTTTGCGAGTTGTAACGAAAAAAGAGATTGGCTGAAATGGGTTTTGTAACTGCGCTACTGGGGGCTATAGCAACCGTTGGGACAATTTTTAAGCAATTGGTGGCGTGGTTTACAAAAACCGTTCAAGAGCGAATCGAGTCTGAGAATAAAAAGCTCGACAAAGAGATTGAAGATCTAAAGAAAACTGGGCGGCGAACATGGAAGGATTAATGAAGGCGATTGTGCAAGCGTTGATCCTCGTGGGGGCATTGGTCGCCTGTTCTAGTTTTTCATATAAATATTACGGAATTGATACGGCTCAGTCGAAGTTTTTAAGCCCGAAGCCCGAAAATGATCTACCGTTCGCGTTTTGTGACAAGAAAAACGATGAGTTTCAATGTGTCATGATGCCGGTGGATGAGTTTGCGAAAATGCGGCGTGATTTTTCTAACATGAGGGAACGTCTTCGGGCGTGTGAATCAAAGCCATGATGATGAAGAGAAAAGACGGGTCGGAATCCAAACGCGGTCTTTGGGATAACATTCGAGCCAAGAAAGAGCGTGGCGAGCAGCCTGCTAAAAAGGTCTCGGACGGTCGCCCGACGGCTAAGGCTTGGCGTAAAGTCTTGGCTGAATCTATGGTTAAGTCTGAGAAGAAATGAAACGTGAGTTATTCATACAATACGCGCTTCAATTTGTGGGCGCACCTTATCGCTTTGGGAGTAATGGTCCTGGTGACTGGGATTGCTCGGGTCTTGTACTTGAGTTTTGTCGTGCCTGTGGTCTTAATCCACCGCAACGCGATATGTCGGCGCAGATGATCCACGATTGGGTGATAAAGCTTAGAAACTTTAATCAAGGCGTGCCGGTTGGGACCTTTCTTTTCTACGGCAAATCAAACAAAGAAATTAACCATGTCGCTTTGCTACTTGATGCTCAAACGCTAATTGAAGCGGGTGGGGGCGATGCTACAACGACAAATCTACAGGCCGCCCAGGCTCGTGGGTGGGCTATGGTGCGACTTCGAAAGATTGGGCACAGGCGCGATCTTGTCGCACAACATAACCCCGGAATGGTGTTGTGATCCCTGAGAAGTTTGAACGGATTGTTGAAGTTACCCTTCCCTGGAACTCCAAACTATCTAAAAACAGGCTCTATAGGACCAAGCGCGGCGGGGGCATGTATATTGACCGCTCAGCGCGCAATGTACGGGCTCAGGCTGCATTCTTTATTAAACGCACGCTCGGTGACACAAAGTTCGAGAAAGCCCCCGTATGGCTCATTATACGCGTAACAAAGCCTGATATGAGAAGTGACGCCATTAATCTCATTGATGGAATTGCTGATGTGGTCAAAGGGGTTATTGGTGTGGATGATCGCTACTTCCATTGTGTTTGCACTTGGGATTTGGGCGATCCAAAGATTGTCGTTCGTATTGCGCAATGAGTTATTTTAAGTGCGCAAATTTCCCTCGAGGTTTAGCCAAGGCTTTTTGCACGTTGGGGAAGTTCATCCAGCGACCCCGAATTTCAACTTTGTTCTTTTCTAGAATATTTCGAATCGTTTGACGGCCCATTTTATAAAGGCCCGCAATATCTTTGATATTGGTGCCTTTTCTATAAAGCTCGACGATTTCCTTTTCAGTCTCTAATGCCACTGCCATATTTCTCCTTCCGCTGGATCAAGAGTCAAATAAGCCTGCACACAATGGTTTTGCTCTTTGACAGCCCAATAGAACAGCCCATCGATGAGTCGTCGAAACATATCTAGCCAGTACGGTAGTTCGCCATGGATATGTCCACGTCCTAGCCGAATCGAGATTGTTTCAAAGGGAGAGCCCAAAAGCCACACGTTAGCCCAGATATCGAACACGATGAGGTTGTTATAAATCCAGCGTTTCATTGGTCTAAAGTCTTGGGAGCGTTTTTAAGCAATTCTTTTAGTCTTTTAGCGACAAGCCTTTGAATAATGGGTTCTACTTGTCGTTGATTCTCAGCCAGCATCATATCGGCAGCGAGTAGATTGCAAACGATGCGGATGATTTCTCGCACGTTGCCCATGTGAACCTGCTTTTTTTTACCCTCTAATTTTGCCACGAGACTGGATAATTCATTGAACGTCATTTTGTGCCCCCTTTAAAAAAGCGCTCCGGGGATTTTGTCGTTGGTGAAAACTGCAAATTTAGAGGAACCCTCACACCCCGGAGCTATTTTGTTTTATCACAGGTTTGGATTGGAGCGCTACGGTCGGATTTGCATGTTCTTTTCTATGACATTTTTCGCAAAGCCAAATAATATTCAATGGTTTTGAGTAGTCCTCATGATGGGCCTGAATTCTTTCAGTTGATTTGCAAATAGAACAAGGTTCTTTTAACAGCGTTCCGCGTTTAATTCGTTTTCTAACAATATCTCTGGCGCGATGTTTAAGTGGAAACTTAATTTTATCTTTTAATTTATACAAATAGCGATTTTTTGAAATGCCTCCTTTCCAATTGTTGTTTTTGTTTCCTTTTTGATCTCTTCCAGAATGGAGCGTTTGGATCGAAATTGCATCGTCTTCTCCTGTTTGGACAACAGGCGCATTACTATTATGCTTCAAACGCATTATCTTTTGTTTCTCCGTTATCTTTGCTTGTAGCGCGTTTTGGATAGGGTTTTCTTAAAGGTTCGATTTTAGCACGCATTTGATTTGATAAGGGGAAAAGATACCTGTGTTTTCTGGTTGGTTTCCTGACTTGAATTTTATGAGTGTCAATTAGCCACCTGCCAACTCTGCCAAATTTCTCACTTGCTGATCGGCTATGTGTCCATTTCCCATTAATCAAATAGTCGTAGCGACCACCTTGGTCAGACAGGCCAGTATAGATCCAGCCACCCGCCTGATAAACACCTCCATGGTGATCTTGTGCTGGGTCTGCAAAACTGACCACAAGCTTAAGTTTTGGATTGGCTTTTCTCAAAAATTTTAAAGCTATTGCGATTATTCGGCTTACTGGTGTTTGGTGTTTTGTTAATGCTACCCGTACAAGCTCGCATATTTCCATTTTTAAAACGCTATATTTTTTCCCCAGATGGCTACTGGCACCACAACCAAAAATTACCACTCCAATAAACTTATTGTTTTCCCAAGCCCCAATTTTAACCAATTTGTTAACTGGCATGCATTTCGAATAATGCCAATTCTCGCAAGCATATTTAGCAGCCTCATGCGTGGCCCAGTCAATCTTCAGTTCGCACTTTGGCTTGTCCAAGCTCAAATTCCTTTTCGCAATGCGGGCAGGTGATAAACTTCAATTGTTTTTTATCTAATTTCCCCTGTTCATCCTCAGTGCCAGGCTCAAAATTAGGCTCAAACTTGAAATCCTTGAACCCCATAAGCTCCAAATCAAAAGGGCCAATTTCTTTAATCGCATCGTGCACCTTGGATAGATCAATCTCAGCCCACCGAGCTATGGCATTATCGGCTGTCATCACTTGAAATTCTTGCTCATTGGATTCGAACTTTTGGAAGGCAACCGGCACCTTGTCCCACTTAGCTTTGATCGCTGCTTCAAGTCTTCCATGACCTGAGACTATGAAGCCCGAATCCTCTGAGACAACGATTGGGTGTCGCCATCCGTGCTCAGTTATGATCTTCACCAGCCGTTCAATTTGATCTTCCGGATGTTGATTTGCATTTTGTGGATTTGGCTTTAGCTTCTCAGGCTTCACCATTTCAGAGAATTTACAATGAACTGTCGGTGTGACTTGTCTTTTTGCCATTTGCGCCCCCCAACGCGTTTTTAATCACAAACTCTCAATTAGGCAATTTCTACAATTCTCATAGCTGATCGGATCGTCCGCCCGCTTTCTATTCTCTTTAATCTTTTTGTCGATCAATCCCATAGCTTGTAATTTGCTAATCTGCTTTGGGAATTCAATCTTCAATTCACGCATTAAAGCCTTTTGCTTCTCAGTCGCCTTTTGTCGATCCAATGCCTCATAGCGTTTAGCGGCGGTGGCCTTGCTCGTGTGCAATGCATATTTCTTCATAAACTACCTCAGTCGATTTTGAATGGGCTGTATTGCCATTCATTAACTTTGATTTCGTTCAAGGGAAGATCCGACAAATCATCACGAACAAATTCAATTAACTCTCTAATAGCGGCGACCTCCTCGGGCTTTAAACTGTCAGCCTTCAGCTTGTAATTAGCCACAAAGATTTGAAGCAGGTTCAAAAGTGTCTTTGGCTTTTCTTCTTTTCGTGACCGCTCGATCATCCTCTGCTTTTGAATAATCAAATCAGCCGCCAATCTTCGATCCATGAACTTGTGATAGCGAATGCCTAGACTACGCATTGTTATCCTTTGTTGCGGAGTCATCTTCTCTTTTACCTCAAATGGTGTACCATCTTTAGCCCTTTGTTTTTGTGCTGCTTTTTGCCAGTTCATTTTGGTGCCCATAGTGACTCCTTCTTCCATGATTCTAAAGAACCGATCCCAGTTCACTTTCATAGGTGTTTCATTGTCTAAATCACTTCAATGAATCAAGTCCTTATTGGCACTCCGCCGACTTCCTCACTACGTGAGTCGTCGTCGTGCCCGACTCCGATGAATTCCGGAGGGAGCTTAGAGAGAATGAGAGGTATTCCCTGTAAAGAGTTAGAGTAAAGAATTCTGTGAAGAACCCTGCCACATGGGGTGGTCTAAGATGGAGTCCTATAGTCCGGTCCTTGCATCCGGCTTGGGTTAGACTAGCTCCATCGCTAGGTTGGCTACCTCGCAGAGCCCACAAAGTCCGGAGCGCATGTCCGGCATAACGTGGGGTTGCTACGGCGCTTTATCCCAAGGGGTCAATCATTCCGTCGGTCGCCCGTCGATCAGACTCGCGTTGTGCTCTCTTGGGTTCACCCCAAAAGCATCTCCTGGATTCTTTAAGGTCATTCCAGTGGCCCGCGAGAGCCTTTCCCTAGACCGCCTAAGAAAAAATCTTAGTAGCTTGCTAAAACTGATTGCTTTTTTGGGCTCGTTTTCGTACCCTAAGAACAATCACTTTTTCAGCGAAAATGATTATTGAAGCCCTGGAGTTGACTTTCAAGTTGGCTCCGGGGTTTCCTTTAAATAAATCAAGAAGTTATTGCGCAGTGCGACAAATCAAAGGTGCTAATTTCATCAAATTCGCTTAATTCGCAAACAAATGGCCAAGATTTTAAACGACGCCGAGCTTAAAGCGCTTTTTGACCAAATTCGCTATTTGCCTGAGAACGACCGCATTCTGTTCCGAAAGCTGTATTCCCATTATGAGACACTAACCAAAAGGTTAGCAGCTAGGGTCCAGGAATTAGAGCAAATCGATATGCTGGAAGAACAAAAGAAGCGCCGGGGTCCATATGGGATGCCGGAGTCAAACATAAAACGCCTAAGTCAGTTTAAACCCATTCCCAAAGAACAACGCCGATACGATATCCGCTACCG
>NZ_JADBUP010000131.1:0-18018 GCF_020245605.1 Microcystis sp. M061S2
CCCCGCAAGGCTTCCGCCGTGAGCGTCAGCCGAACGGGAAAGAAGCAGAAACCGTTCGGACTTCGGCGTGAGCTCAGTCGAACGCTGAGCTCACGGCCGAAGCCTAAATCGTGAGGTTTGGGAATCGCCGTCCGTTTTACGACGGCGAGGATGTCAAGGTGTGTTATTTTTTTCTATCTCGCTGCTGTCGAGGGTGGGGTTATCTTTGGCTAATTTCATCACTCCCACCAGCATTAACGCCTGAATGGAAAAACCGATGACGATCGCTGTTAAAATCACTGCTTGGGGTACAGGATCGGCGTAATCTTGCTGTTTAACTGTACTGAGGATGGGAGTAAATAAACCATCACGGGAAGAAATCACCACATAGTAGGCGATAACGCCGGTACTCATGACATCCATGGCGATAATCTTCATGATTAAGTTTTTTTTCAGGAATGTTCCTAAAAATCCGCACAAAACGGTGGCGAATACAAACAACTCTAGCGGGGGGATCGTCACTGGGCTTCTTGATTAGATTTGGTTATGAGTCAAAATACTTTTTCTAATTATCCTCGATCGAGTCCCAATTGATCAAAAAAATCTCAAGATTATGGGGGGAATTTTCGGGCAGCAAATAGATTGCCTTAGATCTATAAGTATTATTGAAAAAAATAAAAACAAGCGGTTTCGCTTTAATAATGTATATCTTGCCAGAGAGCGCAATCAGTAATGTTAACGAAGCATCTAACATTATTTTCTTCACTCGAATTAACTCGATAAAACCCTGTAAATAATTATCATAATATGCCATTTTTTTAAGCTATCAGCAGACAAAAATTCACCATACTTAGCTTGAAATTCTCTTGTTATTGGTTGATATTCAAGGGAATAAATATTCTCCGCTTGAGGTGGAGTTTGAGCTGCTCTGATTTTTTCTATAACTATCGTCTAATTCTAGAAAAATTCCCTCGGCATTGAGGACTAGATCTTCATCAGATAAGGGCGGAAAATCCAGGTGAATTGTCCGCTTCAGAATCTCTAATAGCAAATCTGAGCGCTCTGAGTCTGTCAAGCGGTCAAAGGTATCTAAAAGTTCCTGAACTATAGCAGTCATAGCAGTTACCCTATATCTGCTCAATACTATAACACAAGCTTAACAAGGATCTTAGTCATTGCTTGACAGCCCCAATAAATTCCGAATGTAAGTTTGGAATCCCCTCAAACCGCCATCGTCATCCCAACGCTGTCTGAAGGTTGGTAACTTCTCCAATTCCATCACCTTACCACCTTGATAGTCGAGAACTTCTGGATAATCAAACATCTTATCTGCTTTGGCTGATACAGGTCGATTATCAAAATCAATAGCCCAAAGCACCTCAACAATTCGATAGATGTCATAATCATCCTTGCCAATTTCACGTTCGGCTTTGCAGTCGAGAACTTTTACTAAATGGGTAACATACCCTTGCTGCCTGAGTAGTATCAAACTACCTTTTTCGGGTTTATTGGCATTGACTTCATCGTCTTTCCATGCCAGTTGGAAGGAATCAGAAACCTTATATTCCCGATATGCCCATGTACCATCGTGTCGCCTGACATTTTTAGTCCACTTCAGATATTGTAAATCCATGTCAATATCTCTAAATAAAACTATAAGTTAAACTCGATCGCGATGACGTCGATCAGCGATAAAAGACTCCACCAATTTAACATCTTCGACACTACCGATCACTAAAGGTGTGCGGTAGTGTAATTTATCGGGAACGATATCTAAAAGATTTGTCACCCCATCACTAGCTTTACCTCCTGCCTGTTCAATTAAAAAAGCAAGGGGTGCAGTTTCATAAATTAAGCGCAATTTTCCCTGGGGATTTTTAACAGTACCAGGATAGAGAAAAACACCACCCTGCATTAAAATTCGATGGATATCTCCCACTAATGCCCCACTGTAACGGGCTGTGTAACCATCATGACGGTGGACATAACGAGTATAGTCGCGAATTGCCTCATCCCACTGCCAAAAATTGCCCTCATTGGTACTATAAATCGGGCCATGGTCGGGGATAATAATATTCTCTTGGGCGAGGATAAATTCCCCTAAACTGGGGTCAAGGACAAAGGCATGAACACCGCGACCGATCGAGTAAACTAAAATAGTCGAGGGTCCGTAGAGAATATAGCCGGCGGCGATTTGTTGACGACCATTTTGCAGTAAATCTAGGGCTTCTCCGTCTAAATCATTGCCTTCCTGTTGACGGATGGCAAAAATCGAACCCACATTTAGGTTAATATCCACATTGGAAGAACCATCGATCGGGTCGTAGAGTAGGGTATAGCGACCGATGGGACAGTTTTCTGGAATATAATAGGGTTTATCCATTTCCTCGGAAGCAAGACGGCAAACTAAGCCACTTTGCTTAAAAACCGAGATAAATACCTCATTGGCAAAAACGTCCATTTTCTTGACCGATTCCCCTTGGACGTTGGTTTCTCCAGTAAAACCTAGCACATCCGCCATTAATCCCGCTTTACTGAGACGACGGGCAATTAATTTTCCCGCTAGGGCAATTCGACTCATAATTGCGCTTAAATCCTGCGCGTCGGGGGAAAAACTTTGTAGTTGTTGCAGGACGTGACGGGAGAGGGTGGTACAATCTCGATCGAGGCTATGTTCGGGGATAGAAAAGGGAATATTGCTAACCATAACTGTAATTGCCAGTAATAAAGTAAAAAAGGAAAACCCGTCTAGTCTCAATTGTGACTATGATTTGATCCTAGCCAAGATTTTCCCTATTGTTGGCCAATTTTTGGATCAGTTTCATAAGTTGGCTAATTTTTCTCTCATTGATCATTCAATTTTGGTCAATAAGTAGCTGGTTATAATTAAATTGAAGATGGATCCCCCCTTAATCCCCCCTTGATAAGGGGGGTGTCTGACAGTTTTTAACACCTAACTACTTACTTGCCCTCTCAATTTAAGTTGATGGGGATACACCGGGCAAGCGTTTATATTTCAAGTAATAGGCAAAACCTGTTATTAAAATAATAACTATTGTGCCGATACCTAAATAGTTAGGAACCCAAAAAGCTGCCGCAATGGTGTTAATTTCTCCCGGTTTTAAATGCCAAATTAACTGATTATCAACTTTTTCTACCGGGGGATTTAATCCTGAGTCATCTTCAATATTTTGACCAGCTAAGGGAGTCTTTAAAGCGAAGTCGATATCGACTAAGGAACCGGGACTAACGATAATATTTCCCTGTTCAGAAAGTACACCTAAAGCCCGCAAATCAACGGTTAATTTTAAGTTTTTCTGAGTCAAAAAGAACCAATCTCGTTCTGTAACTGCCAGTTTTGAGTCTAGTTGCAGTAACTTTATATCATCGGTATCGGCGGAATTTTTGATTTTAAAGGAAGAACTAGGATCAAAAAATTGATTGAATTTTTCCTCTAATTCCTGACTATTACTAAAGGGAATAGTCACAATTATTTCTCGTTCGGAAATAGGAGCGGTTTTCCCCTTAAGTAATTTTGCCCTCTGTTCGATACTATTTAACCATTTAGTGGCTTCGGTTTGACTGAGACTGGTTAAGCGTTGTCCGAGGGTGATATGTTGAATAATTTCCCCGTGGTGTTGGTGGGGAAAATTAATGCCCACATCGTAACGGACACAGCCGGTTAAAAAGAGAAAAATACCGCATAAAAAGGGCAGAATAAAGCGGGTTTTTCCGATTTTTTCGGTGGTTGGTTGATTCATAATTAATCTTCTTCTAAGTCGTCATAACTTGCTGAACTGCCACCGCTAACCGTAACTAGATCGATTTGCTGACGATAATAGTCTACATCTTTTACCTCCACTTCTACCTCATCACCGAGACGATAGGCAACGCGATTTTTCCGTCCTACCAAACAGCTATGACGAGCGCGATATTCGTACCAATCATCCTTGAGAGAAGAAACATGAACCAATCCTTCCACTAATAAATCGGAAATTTCCACGAAGAAACCATAGGATTGTACACCAGTAATTAAGCCGCGAAAAACTTGACCCATTCTTTCTTTCATTTTCTCGGCTTTTTTCAATCCTTCTAGGTCTTTTTCGGCATCTTCAGCAATTTTTGAGCGATCATTGAGATGGGAAACAATTAGATGGCTTTCTTCTTCTAACTCCTCCTGAATTTGACTTGGGAGAATATTCCAATTAATCTGTCCATGACAGCTATTACTGCCCAAATTAACCCCGACTTTGACAATTTTGCTGCGGCGATCTTTCCCCTCTGTTAATAGGATTTTTAACACCCGTTGTACCCAAAGATCGGCATATCTTTGCAGGGGTGAGAGACAGTGGGTATAATTGCCAGGATAGGCCAAACCAAAATGGGGTAAAGGATGGCTGCTATATCTAACTAATTTGAGAGTTTCTTGCAGGAGATAATTGAGGACTTTCACCGATGTGGAAGCGGAAAAAGTGCGGGTGAGATTTTGATAGTCATTGGGTTTAATCTCCTCCTCGGCAGTTAAATTTAATTCTGCCCCTAAATTATTGGCTAATTTGAGTAAATCCTCCAATTCATCCCAATCCGGTTCCGATTGTCCGCAGTAGATACAGGGCAATTTTAAGGCCTGTAAATGTTCGGCGACAACTTTGCCAGCTAAAATTGCCACTTCTGTCAGTAAAGAACGGGCCGGTAAATTATTAGAAGCGAGAACAGTCCCCCCCCGTCCCTCGTCTTTGTAGGGAGAGATTTTGTCTAATTGAATATCAAAACTACCCCGCTGCAGACGTTGGGATTTTAGGGTGGGGCAAACGCTAAAAAATAAATCTTTCAGGGTTTCAACCGTATCGGTGGGGGCAGCGACGCTATCTTCTTCACTGAGCAGATCGCGCACCTGTTGATAGGTAAAATGTTGATCCACTTGGATGAGGCTGCGAGTGATTTCGTACTCCACTAGCTCCCCCTTGTCATCGAGGGTGACGAGGATAGAAATAGCGGGGCGCTGTTCTTGCGGTGACAGGGAACAACGACTGGCAAGGGCAGCCGGGACTAATGGCAGCACTTTTTCGCCTAAATAGACGGCAGTTCCCCGTTTTTTGGCAACTTTATCCAATAATCCGCCCCGTTCAATGTAACGGGTGACATCGCTAATATGAATGGCGACTCGCCAGCGATTTTGGTTGATTTTCTCTAAAGAAAAGGCATTTTCAATGATTGGGGGATAATCTAGGGGGGTGTCATCTTCGATGGTAAAGGTGAAGAGTGGGGTTAAATCTCGCAGTTGTTCTTTTTCGCCACTATCGAAGAAATCCGCTAAATTATCGGCAATTTCGAGGGCTTCTGGCGGAAAATTATGGGGTAGATCGTGTTTACAGGAGACGATATCCGTGTCGGCAGCGGCCTCGGCCGTGGAACCGAGAACGCGAGTAACTTTACCGATGGGAGGCATTTCCCCTAGGGGATAACGGAGGACGGAAACATGAACGAGGTAATCGATGTTTTCTAGGAGATTTTGACCATTTTCGAGGAGATTAAGGGTAAATTTCAGGCGATCATCGAGGGGAACCGCCACGAACTGCTCATTTTCCTGTTTTACTTGCGCTAGAAGCGAAGGATTAGCTCGTTCGAGAATTAATCTCACCTCTCCTTCCGGGGAACGACGACGGGTTCCCTCGCGGATGATTTTGACTAAAACTCGATCGCCATTCCAAGCGTTACTGAGATGATTTTTCGAGACGTAGATGTCATCAGCATCTTCGATATCTTGGATAGCAAAGCAAAATTCTTTACTGGAACAGCGCAGCTTTGCTTCTACGATATTTTCCTCGATCACACGACGATAGCGCCCGCGTTCTTTGGCAACCATTCCCAGACGTTCCAAAGCATCGAGAATCACTTGCAATTTTTCGCAGCTTTCGGGATTGTCTTCGCAGCCTAGTTTTTTTTCGAGAATTTTACCCGTAGCTAATTTATCATCACTAAGATGAGAGAGGAGTGTGGCGATCGAGAAGTCCATCTAACAATAATCCTTACTTACAAGACACTGACGGAATGGTGGACAATTAAGTTTAAATACTTATATAATGAGAGGATTGATTTAAACCATTGACTCGAGAGATTATCTCTATCGGGCTAATTGCGATCGCTGGTGGTGACAGTGAAGGTAAACTGACCAAGCATCGAACACCCGAACCTACCCTGAGAATTATCGAAGCCTTCGTTAGTATAAGCCAATAGCGAACACCAGCAAACTTTTCGGCGATCGCTAGTCTCTCTGGCAGAAGCTTCAGCCTAGTAGAATCTTGTTACTGTGGGCAAGGCTAATCCTAGGACTGAAAATTTTATCTAACCTTTAATCTTAGCAAGAACTTGCTACATTTTTCCAGAATTACGATAGAGTATTCTAATATAAGTACAAAAGAACTCGAAAAAGTCACCATGTTGCAAAAGTTACGCCAACGTTACCCCCAAGTTGCCCTGATTAGCGAGTTAGTTCAAATCGATCACGGCAAGTATATTGTGAGAGCGATCATCGAAATTGAGGGAAAAACGGTCGTTACAGGTTTAGCTGCGGCAGATACGGTGGAAATAGCGGAAGATAGAGCCAGAGAACGGGCTTTACTGCTTTTAGAGGCTGAAAACACCCCCGATCTCCAGCTTGTGGAAAAAGTCAGCCCCAATAATATTTCTCTACCGTCCGATTTACCTAAACCCCTCGCTAGTGCCAAAAAATCGACCAAAACGGCTAAAGTCACTGAAATACCTCGTCCTGAAGCTAAAATTGAACTGGAATTACCTCAAGTTAAGGATATTCCCCCAGCTAAAATTGAACCAGAATTACCCGAAGTTAAGGATATTCCCCCAGCTAAAATTGAACCAGAATTACCCGAAGTTAAGGATATTCCCCCAGCTAAAATTGAACCAGAATTACCCGAAGTTAAGGATATTCCTTTACCAGAACCAGAGCCTTTATTATTAGAAATGGAAACCGATAATTACTCCTTATCAACAGAATTGCCAGAAGAAGCGAGTTTAACCGAAGAAGAACCCCCAGAACCGGAACCAGTTGTTGTTATTGCCGAAGAAATCGATTATTCAGTGCTTAAAACTAAAATTGATGTGGAGATGAAACGATTAGCTTGGACCACAGAAAAAGGTCGGGAATACCTGATTTCTACCTATGGCAAAAAGTCCCGTTTACTGCTAACTAATGAGGAGTTATTAGAATTCTATAACTACTTATCTAGTATCAGTGCCTAATCACTAAACCTGCTGCATAAATCAAAAATCTTCCGTTAAGTGAGGAGTCTCCGAGCCAGTATTCTCCCAGTCAGGAGAAGCAGCAAGAAAGAGATTATTTTCTGGCAGTAGAAAAGCGATCTTTTTCGGGAAAATGCGATTAAAAACTCACTTTTGCGGGAGATATAAGTAGTCGTGCAAAATTAATTTCCTAGTGAAGATAGGCAAGAGGCAAGAGGTGGTTAGATATGTGTAATTAATTTTGCTTAGGTACTTAATAAAAAAGGAAGCTATCAGCTGCCATTATTTTTCTCCCTATCCCACTGATAACTGATCACTGATAACTGAATTAGTTTCTCACCGCTTCTGTTTCCGCTTCTTTGGGAACAATAACCGGCACTCCGCTGACCGTTTCAATTTGATAAATAACGCGACTTAATTGGGAAGGACAACAGAGAGGATCCGTGTCTTTATAGCGATTAAAAACCACAATAATTCTATCGCTATTTTGTAAAACAATTCTCTGAGATGCCCCATCAGCGCGAGAATCCATCGGTCGCGGGGAAAGAGTGCCAGCGAATTTACCATCGACAAAAACAAAGTCTTGATAACCCATCGGTCGGCACATTCCATCCACTCCACTCATGGCCGAAATAATGCTAGTTTTACCATAGGTTTGCACGGCCCCGTAAAGTAACCATCCCGCTTTATTAAGCGCTTGATCATTGGCAGTAATTGCCGAACGAACCTGTTCACGACACTGGTTATCAATCACGGTTTTAACGGGAGATTTGGGGATAGGTGCCTTGGCTTTATTCCAATTAGTTAACGGTCGATCAAACCAAGATCGCGGAGTCTCTTTTTCTGGGGTTTGGCTAATAACTTCTAATAGCTTCCATGTTTCTGAATTTTGATTATTAGTTGGATTGGATACGGTTTCAATGCTAACTTTAATTTGATAGAAAAATCCCGGTTTATAATCAAATCCCTCGATACTATTAGGGAACAATCTCCAGTTTTCCTCTGGTTTTTCTCGAATCTGTAAACAGTCTTTGGTTGGGCCTTGGCTACAGGGTTGTTTCCTAGAATTGATATAAATTGTCTTTTCCGTGCGCGTGGTGGTCGGTGCGGGGGTAAAAGTGAGGATTCCTAAACCTTCGGGAGTACGATAAAATAATTGTAAATCGCCTTTAGCTGTCACTTGGAATTGTTCCACTCCTTGCAAGGCGGCAAGATATTGATTTTCTTGTTTCATCTGCGGTTCCGGACAAGCTTTTTTCGTAGTAGCGATCGCTTGGTTGATCTGGAACGTGCCATTATCGACTTGATAGCCAGTATTATACTGGTTGCATCCAGCCGAACCACTGAGGATATTTTTCTGGAAAGCGGCAGTAATTTCCGTTTCTTTCACCAAACTCCCGGCTGTCCACCCCCTTAGTTTCCATCGAGTCCCCTCCAAAGGGGAAGTATTAGCGATCGCCGCTTTCCCCGCTAAAACACAACTTAGGGCAATTGTCAAGAAAATTCCCGTTTTTTTGGCGTTCAAAATTGCTATTCTCCTCGTCAAAGCAACAATTGTATTATGGCGTGGGGTAATCGACTGAGTGGTTAGGATAATTTTTCGGATTTCTCTTTCTGACCATCCCGTGACGGATGAAGAGAGAACAAGTTCCCTCAAACCTTAACCCAGTCAGAAAGCCATCGTTGTCATTAATCACTTTTTGCCCTCAAATGGCCAAAAGTTGACCCCAGTTCACCTTAAGCAGTACAATAAAAACCTTGAGTGACCCCTTAAACAAAAAAAAAACATCATGGCACAAGGACAAGGATTCGGATTCGGTCTCGGTAAGATTAAAGAACTACAAGACGCTTTCCAAAAAGCGCAACAGGTGCAACAAGGGGCCAAAGTTCTGCAAGAAGAACTGGAAACTATGGAAATTCCTGGCCAGAGTGAAAATGGCTTGGTGACAGTCTATCTCAGTGGCAACCAAGAACCCCGGGGTATTGAAATCGACCCTTCTCTCCTCTCCCAAGATATGGAGATTGTGGCTGGGTCTATTCTAGAAGCCATGAAAGCCGCCTATGATGCCTCCACGGAAACCATGCGCAGCAAAATGGAAGAACTGACCATGGGTTTAAATATCTCCAGTATGTAATCGCTTTTGACCGCAATGGTAAGATGGAAAGTTGGACTAACAAACAAGGAGGTTCAACTTTGCTGACTTTGGGTGTCAATATCGACCATGTGGCCACAATTCGCCAAGCGCGTCGAACCGTGGAACCAGATCCCGTGGCGGCGGCAGTTTTGGCCGAAATCGGCGGCGCTGATGGCATTACCGTTCACTTGCGCGAGGATCGTCGTCATATCCAGGATCGCGATGTGCGGATTCTCCGGCAAACGGTGCGGACTCATCTGAATCTCGAAATGGCCCCGACGGAGGAAATGATCGCCATTGCTCTCGATCTTAAACCCGATTATGTCACCCTTGTCCCCGAAAAGCGCGAGGAAGTGACCACGGAAGGGGGGATCGATATGCTGGGCAATTTTGACCGTTTTTGTCGGGTTGTAGAGCGCCTGCAAGCGGCTAATATCCCCGTTAGTTGGTTTATTGATGCCGATTTTACCCAAATTCAAGCGGCCGCTAACACGGGGGCGAAATTTATCGAACTCCATACTGGTCAATACGCCGAAGCACAACAGGAGAGCGATCGTCAAGCATCATTAACAATTCTTAAAGAAGGTTGTGAATATGCTTCCTCCCTCGGTTTGCGGGTGAATGCCGGCCACGGTTTGACCTATTGGAATGTTTATGCCGTCGCCTGTTTGCCCAATATGGAAGAATTGAACATTGGTCACACAATTATCAGTCGTGCGGTTTTGGTCGGGTTAGAACGGGCTGTTAGGGAAATGAAATTGGCTATGCGTGGGCAATTGTAAAAGCCATCAGCTATCAGCTAATCTCCCGACTAACGAACAATTACACTGAAAAATTAAAGGAAAGATCATGACAACTTATTATTATTTGGTAGCCAGTCAAAAGTTTTTAGAAGAAGAAGCGATCGAAAAGGAAGTTTTGAAGGAAAGAATCAGGAATTATCAAGAAAAAGGTCAAGAAATTGATTTTTGGTTAATTGCCAATCCAGCTTTTTTAGATACTCCCGGTTTTGCCGATATCAAAAAGAAAACTCCCCAACCAGCAGCGGCGATTGTTTCTCTCAATCAACAGTTTATTACTTGGCTAAAATTGCGTCTAGAATACGTTATTACCGGACAGTTTGAAGCTCCTTCCGATAGTATTCCCGAACCGTTAAAATAACCCTTTTGGACTGGGGCCAAAAATACAGACGAGGCAATCATCACCAGCTGACTTTGCCTTGCAGCTTGTTGATTTTTCCCTGACCGATTCCCGATACTCGATCCAAATCTTCTAGGGAAGTAAAGGGTTTTTCTTGCCGGGCCGCGATAATTTTTTCAGCTAATTTGCCACTGATACCGGGTAAACTATCTAGTTCTTCTCGCGTGGCGGTGTTTAAATTAATTAAGCGATCGCTTTTAATTGTTACAGATTGGGGGCAGTTTTTTCTATCCTGTTCGATCCGATTTTTAATAGTTTCCGGCAGTCCTAATTTAGCGGTACGGTAAAGATATTGAAATTCTCGATCAAAATGAGCGGCAACGGTGGGATTATCGATAATAACTAAAGCTTCATCGTTTTGATGGTTAGCGGCTCTTGACCAATTATGAGAACCAGTAATCACAATTTTATCATCGATTAAACCGAATTTATGGTGTAATTTATCTCCCCGGGCTAGATCGGGAACTCCTAGGGTATTAATGGGGTTTTGCCAAGGCTGATTATCTGGTTCATAACGACATTTATTACTGAGAGCAACTCCTAATAAATCTAATCCTTCGCTATAGTATCGGAAGGCAAAACTAGGATCAATTAAAGCCTTAATTTCTATCCCTTTTTGATGTCGTTGGGCGAGAATATTAGCTAGAGGCTGTTCCGTAAAGACAAACAGGGCTAAATCCACGGATTTTTCAGCTTTATTTAAAGTTTCACCGATCAGACCATTGCTAGTAATTGCCCAGGGATAAGTGGTAGAATCGGGGGAAAATTTTACCGTCAGACTACTATTACCGATAGGGATTGTTTGCGGTTTTCTGTGGGGTTTATCTAACCCAAATCTAGAACGATCTTCCCTTCCCCACATCAGATTAAATTCTCTTTGAAAAACTCTAGCTAGTGGGGGATTAGTAATCACTAATAAGTGATTGGCATTACCGACAGTTTTGGGATTAGAAAAGTCTCCATGAATATCACTTAAGGTATAGTTAGCTGAACTGATTAAAGTAGTGTAATTATCAATAACCATGAATTTATGGTGCATTAAACCGCTACCTTTTGAGCGATCATTTCTATCATCAATTAGGGTAATACCAGCTTTTTTGAGGATAGTAATTGCATCTCTTTGGGCGATTTCCTCTGGAGTTAATTTACCATCGCGATTTATGTCAACTAAGTCAAAAAGATTTTGATAACGTTCCTGTTCTCGATCACTTAATTGTTCTTGGTTTTTGGCTAAACTATTAATAGGTTTATTGTAAATATTTTCGAGAATAACCCTAACTTTAATTCCCCGTTGCTGACGAGCAACTAAAGCTTGAGCGATGGCAGGTAAACGTAACTCTTGCACCGCTAGATCGATCGAACTTTTGGCCGAGTTGATATTATCAATAATAACCTGTTCTAAATTATCCCCCGGGCGATTAATTTGGCGATAGGGATCGGTATAATTTGACCCCTGGGCCTGATTATAATTAAAATAGACTTGAATATATTGATCTTGGGGCAAGGGTTGGGGACGATTTTGGATAGCATTCAGAGAATGACAGCCACCCAAAAGAAAAACTGTTCCTAACAAAAATCCTAACTGTCCCATAGTCCGAATTTTTTTTAATCTCAATTTATCTATTGCCATTTTTGCCCACATAATTATCATTACCCTAGGATTCAGGAGGGAATTTTTACCTAAGGAGGTTCTCGGAAATCGGTATGCACTAAATTGATTATAATCAATCCTGATTCTAGATTGAAGACGATGACTTTGTCCTTGATTGTTTAAATCGCTGACCAAAGATGTGACATCTAGTTAGGGAATTTTGTTATAATCTGGGGAACAATAGCACTGTTCTTCTAGATTTGGGTTTTATCATGACTGAACTTTTACCCCAATGCAGTAATCTGGCTGGTAATGTTAACAGTATAATTGAACTATTCAAAGGCGAATCCTCTCTCCGCAATCAACAGGATACCAGCAAGATAGAAATTGCCCTACAAAAAGCCATTTCTCCCAAATTTGAAATCGTTTTTGCTGGTGCTTTTAGTGCCGGGAAATCAATGTTAATCAATGCACTTTTAGAGCGAGAATTGCTGTATAGTGCCGAAGGACACGCAACGGGTACAGAATGTTATATTGAGTACGCAGACGCTGATGAGGAAAGAGTGGTTTTAACCTTTCTCAGCGAAGTAGAAATTCGTACTTTAGTCGATACCGTCTGTCAAAATCTACAATTAACTAATCCCAGTAACATTAATTCCCCCGAATACTGTAGTCAGTTAAACCAATACTGTCAAAAAATTATCGAACAGGAAGGGGGAGAAGGTAAATCCGAGCGAGCTAAACAAGCTCAGGGTTTAAAATTATTAATTGAAGGATTTACTCAAAATCGTGAGCGGATCCATACGCTGCATAATGCCACCTATTCCATGGAACAATTTCACTTTTCTAATTTAGCAGAAGCGGCCAGTTTTGCCCGTCGTGGTAGCAATAGTGCCGTCTTAAAACGTCTAGAATATTACTGTTATCATCCTCTCCTTAAAGATGGTAACGTTTTGGTAGATTTGCCCGGTATTGATGCCCCAGTCAAAAAAGATGCCGCATTAGCCTATCGTAAAATAGAGCATCCTGATACTTCGGCAGTGGTTTGTGTTTTAAAGGCTGCTTCTGCGGGAGAATTAGCTACAGAAGAAACGGAATTACTCGAAAAAATTGGCTCTAATGCTGGTATTCGTGATCGAGTTTTTTATGTTTTTAACCGCATTGATGAAACCTGGTACTCAGCCCAACTAAAACAGCGTTTAGAAAACCTAATTCAAACGCAATTTCGTGATACTTCCCGCATTTACAAAACCAGTGGACTTTTAGGGTTTTATGGGTATCAGGTGAAAAATCAAACCAATATTAATCAGCGTTATGGTTTAGATTCTATCTTTACCGAAAGTGTTAAAAATTTAGGAGGAGAAGAAGAAACACCGCAATTTGTCAGCGAGTTTAATAACTATTGTGCCAACTCCGGTAAATTACTGGCAACTTCCTTTAAAGTTTCCATCCACGGTTATGAAACTCCTAATAAAAATTACTTCCGAGTTTTAAGCGAGTGGGGAACTCCTTTACTAGAGCAGTTAATTGCTGATAGCGGTATCGAAGAATTTCGCACGGCAATTACTCGTTATCTTACCGAAGAAAAACGCCCGCAATTGTTTGCAACTTTAGCTGATGATTTACAATCTCTCTGCATCACTCTCAAAAATCATTACCAAGGTATTTATCGTGATTTAGAAAGTCAACCACGAGAAATTGAGGCGATGAAAGCTCTGGAGTTAAATCACCTCAATCAAGAGTTAAAGGAAGTGGGAGAGAAATTAACTAAACATATCGATGGTTATGTCAATGCTATCGTGGTTAATAGCGATGAAAACTTTGAGGAAGACTTTAAGAAACTGAAAGCGAGAATGGTATCAAGATTGGATGAGTTATTAAATACTTTTTCTGTTAAAAATGCTTACTCGCAAGCGACTTTAACTCATCCTCGCAATGCTACAGCACCTTTATTAGCAGTATTGGTAGAAGCTTTTTATTATCTGTCTAACCAGCTAGAAGATGTGTTAATTGAGGAGTCAACCAGTTTAATTAGTCGCTTTTGTCAGCGTCTTTTAGATGCGGTAAGGCAAGGTGATTATTATCGGCAAATCTATCGTTTATTGGGTAATGATGGGGGCATAGAAAATCAGCTAAAACAGCTAGAAGATCAGTTAATTCATGCCTTAGTTTCCGAAGCGAGAACAGAGTGTGATCGCTATGTAAGAGAAAATCACAATTTTTACAACGAAGGCACTTTTTCTATCTTTCAATTTCGGCAAACTGTCCAACAAACTGCCCAAGGTTATGACTGTGAAAGTATTCTTGGTGCTGAACCCGCTATCCGTCAATTACTTAAGTTAGATTTTGAGCCAAAAGTATCAGTGACAATTCAGAAAAACTTCCGTCAAACTATTAATAATACTTTAAAAAATCAATTGATACCAATGGCAAAAAAACAAGCCGATACTATTCTACAACAGTTTAATCAAGCTCGTTCTTATCTAGAACAAACCTTAGAACAGGAAGCGGCGGAAAAAATTGCGAATAATGCCCGCAAACAGGAAGAAATTCACCAAAAAATTGAGGATTATAACCAAGCGATAAACTCTCTCAATACTTGTTTAACTGCTATGGGTTTACAGAAAAATCATTTACCTATAATTGGTGAACAAGAATTAGAGATTGTCCCTGAAGTTGTTAATGACTCCAGCAATTAATATGGGGAGTGGGAAGGTGGGAAGTGAGGGGGAACAATCCAAAAAATTAATTAAAATTAAAACTGATCGGGGGATAAGCGATCGAAGTCTTGTTATTCTTAAACTGGTAGGTTTCGAGATGTTTTTAGGCTCGCAGCTGAACCTGATCAACCGATAACCGATAGAGGGGTGCAGAATGGGAGAATGGTTAGATTTTACCGATGAGGTGGTCACTGTTAATGGCAAAGGTGAGGAAATTAAACGGGAAAAAGTCACTAATCGAGGTTATAAATATTTTTTAAGCAAAAAAACCTTTTTAGAGATGATTTCTATCCCTAGCGGTCAATACCTCATCGGTGCGCCCAAAAGCGAGTTAGGCTGGAAATTGAGTCAAAGTCCCCAATCTCCGGTTAATATTCAGGCTTTTTGTCTGAGTCGCTACCCAATTACCCAACGACAATGGCGCGAGGTGGCAAAATTAGAACCGGTAAATATTGAACTTAATCCCTATCCGGCCCATTTTGAAGGTTACGATCGCCCCGTAGAACAAATTAACTGGTGGGAAGCGGTGGAATTTTGCGATCGCGTATCCCGTCTCACCGGACTGAATTATCGTTTACCCGCAGAAAAAGAATGGGAATACGCTTGTCGGGGAGGAACATCAACCCCTTTTCACTTTGGCCCGACAATTTCCACCGATTTAGCCAACTATTCCGGGGTGGACTGGGATTATGGGGGGAAAGTGTGCAGTTCTGGTCGTTATGGGGAAGGTAGCCTGGGATGCGATCGCAGAGAAACCACACCGGTGGGAATGTTTGCCGTCGCTAACCCTTTCGGACTCTACGATCTGCACGGAAATGTCAGGGAATGGTGTGCAGATTACTGGCGCGATAACTACGAAGCAGCCACAATAGAAGATAAAGACAGACGAGTTTTACGCGGGGGTTCCTGGAATGACGGCCCTAACAAATGTCGCTCGGCCTACCGAGTCAAATTTATGGCTACTGCTGGACTCTATGATATCGGTTTTCGTGTCGTTAGCGATAATTCTCCTTTATAGAACCGATCAATCTTTGTGTCCTTTGTGTCTTTGTGGTTCGTTCCAGTCGCTCACTGGCAGGAATGTATCTTAGAATACATTTTACCCACCAAACCCAAGAGAGCCGATAGTGTTTCTTGGGGAATTCTGGAGTTTTCGAGGATGAAACGGGAATTAGAGAATTTATTGGGACGGAAAGTTGATTTGCTAACGAAAAAATCGATCGAGCAGAGTCATAATTGGATTCGTCAACGAGAGATTTTAGGGACAGCGCAAGTGATTTATGTGGCGGGATAAGGCTTTTTTACTAGATATTGTCCGAGCAGGTCAATTAGCTCAATAATTTGCCGAGCAACTGGCAAAATTTGCAGGTGTTTGTCAGAAAAATTTTTAAAATGTACCGCTCCTCGATCGAGAGTTAGAATTGATTTTAGAGACAATAAAAGTGATTTAACCAAATGATTACTAACTTTGACTATAACTATCTTTCCCCGGAAGATTATTTAGCAAGAGAGAGAATAGCTAAAGATAAACACGAATATATTCGCGGTCAAACCTACGCCATGGCTGGTGCAAGTAAAGCCCACGGTATGATTATTATCAACTTAGCTACACTTTTAAAAAACCAGCTGCGGGGTAGCGGTTGTCTTGTCTATGCCACAGATATGAAAGTTCGTCTAGAAATAGCTAATAGTTATTTTTATCCCGATCTTGTGGTCACTTGCGACTCGCGAGATAATCGGTCTTTCTCGGAAGATTTTATCCGTTATCCGCGCTTGATTGTAGAAGTATTATCCCCCACTACTGCTGCCTTTGCTCGCAACGCGCTCGCGAAGCGAGATCGGGGCGATAAATTTGCCGACTATCGTTCCCTTGAAACTTTAGAAGAATACGTTCTTATCAGTCAAGAACGCATCGGTGTAGATTGTTTTCGTCGCAATGACGAAGGATTCTGGGTTCTTTATCCCTACAGCAAAGGAGCAGATATTTATCTAGCTAGTATCGATTTTCACTGTGCAATCGCATCTTTATACGAAGATATAACAGAAATCCGTTAAAAAGTCAGATAAGTTTTTTTCTATGTACTATTTACTTTTTACTTGATTAATGCTTGCTATTCTCTCCGCTATTGTTCCAGTGGGTTTTATCATCCTCATCGGTGTGATAGCAGGAAAAATTCTCACTGTTGAAGTGCATTCCCTTTCCCAAATCACGGTGTATATTCTTGCTCCCGCTTTGGTGATTGATGGACTCTATCGCACCACTTTATCCGCCAGCAATATCGGTTTAATTCTCCTAGGCTTTGCCCTTATTTCACTGGTAATGGCGATTGTCGTCGAAATTATGGCCTATTGTCTCAGTCTCGATGATGATACCCGCAAAAGCCTCATGGCTGCCGCCGTGATGCCCAATAACGGTAATATGGGTTTACCGGTGGCTAGTTTTGCCCTGGGTGCGGCCGGACTGGAAAGAGCGATAATCTATATGATTGGCTCTAGTATTCTTTTATTTGGTATTAGTCCCGCTTATTTGCGAGGAAAAAGCTTTCTCTCAGGATTTCGCTTAGTTTTTCGCTTGCCCTTAATCTGGTCAATTTTTATCGGCATTAGCTTTCAAACTTTCTCTTTTCATCTTCCCCTGCAATTAGATAAAAGTGTTAGCTATCTAGGAGAAGCAGCAATTCCTTTGGCTTTAATTATCTTAGGTATCCAATTATCTCAGCAAAAATTAGCGATCGGTAAATTAGAATTATTAGGGGCCGGTTTGCGTCTTTTAGTCGCTCCTCTTTTGGCATTTGCGATCGGCAATAGTTTAGGATTAACTGGTATGGATCTAAAAATTCTCATCCTACAAAGTGCCATGCCCACCGCCGTTAATACCGTCATTTTAGTCACAGAATTCGGTGGTTCGGCTGCTTTAATGGCCCGCACAGTTGTTGTCACTACTCTTGCTAGTTTTCTGACTATTCCTTTCTTTCTTTGGTTATTAAAAGTCTATTTAACGTCAGTTCGGGATAAGGGAGGAAAGAAAAGGCGGGGGCTAGTAAGCTGAAAAATATATAAACTCAGCACCCCCAACCCATCTATGTCTAGTCTAGAAGCTCTTTTCTGTCATGTCGACGACTTCTGCCGTGTA
>NZ_JADBUP010000132.1:0-38414 GCF_020245605.1 Microcystis sp. M061S2
ATCGTCTCGTGGATTTATAATTCCAACCGACTCATAAATTTTATCGAGTATTAAACCTAGTAAGGAGCTAATCATGTCTTTTGATCGCACCCCGAACTTTACCGAAAAACTAGCAACCGATCCCGATTTTCGTTTAAAGGTTTTGGACGAAATCGCCAACGATGACGAACTAAAATTCCTGACTGAAGAGGATATTAAAGCTATCTTTGGTGGTAATCGTAGTAAGCATCAAGATAAACAACCGTACGGAAGTGTTCGTCCACTTTAGCCTAGTAGTTATCTATAGACACGCCCATGACCGAATACCGTCGCATCAGCTACGCCGTGTGGGAAATTACCCTGAAATGTAACCTCGCCTGTCAACATTGCGGTTCCCGCGCCGGCCACACCCGTAGCCACGAACTTACCACTGAAGAAGCCCTCGATCTCGTCCGTCAACTTGCCGAAGTGGGCATCAAAGAAGTTACCCTGATCGGGGGAGAAGCCTTCCTCCGTCCCGACTGGCTCGATATCGCCCGGGCGATTACCGACGCAGGCATGATCTGCGGTGTCACTACCGGCGGCTACGGCATCACCCTCGACACCGCCCAAAAGATGAAAGACGCGGGGATCAAAGTCGTATCCGTCTCCGTGGACGGATTAGAAACTACCCACGATCGCCTGCGGGGGAAAGCCGGTTCGTGGCAATGGGCTTTCCGCACCATGGGCCACCTTAAACAAGCCGGTATCCCCTTCGGTTGCAATACCCAGATAAATCGTCTTTCTGCCCCCGAATTCCCCCGAATCTACGAAAAAATCCGCGATGCGGGCGTATTTGCCTGGCAGATCCAGTTAACCGTCCCGATGGGGAACGCCGCCGATAACTCGGAGATTCTCCTGCAACCCTACGAACTCCTAGAACTATACCCGATGGTCGCCCGTGTCACCGAGCAAGCGCGACGCGAGGGGGTAGACGTACAACCAGGCAACAATATCGGCTATTACGGCCCCTACGAACGTTTATTGCGGGGAGGGGACGCGTGGACATTCTGGCAGGGCTGTAGTGCCGGACTGGCGGCACTGGGTATCGAGGCCGACGGAGCGATCAAAGGCTGTCCCTCCCTTCCCACCGCAGCCTATACCGGGGGCAATATCCGCGATCGCTCCCTGCGCCAGATTATCGAAGAGGCCGAAGAACTGCGCTTCAACCTCGGTGCGGGAACCCCGAAGGGAACCGATCATCTCTGGGGATTTTGTAAAACCTGTGAATTCGCCGAACTCTGCCGCGGTGGTTGTAGTTGGACGGCTCATGTTTTCTTCGATCGCCGGGGGAACAATCCCTACTGTCACCACCGAGCATTAAAACAAGCGGAGAAGGGAATCCGAGAGAGATTCTACCTCGATCGCCCTGCAGCGGGAATTCCCTTCGATAACGGCCAATTCGCGCTGGTAGAAGAACCCTTCTATTCTCCCCTAGCCAATGATCCCCTCGCCTTCAGTGCCGACGCGATCCAATGGCCAGAAAGCTGGCAAAACAAAACCCCCGTACTCACCCCCACAATCTAACCATGAACGAGAACCCGAACCCTATCCCCCCCATTCTACCCCGATCGGCGTGGGAGAGCCAGATCGCCTATCTCCGGGCTGTATTCCGGGCGAAAAAAGCGCTAGATGAAATTGAACGAATTCAGAACGAGAAGACATGAACGCTCGCTCTAATCCGCATCCACTAACTCCTTATCCCTCACTGAATCGCCTGTTTTAAACTACGACAGAATTCTTCGAGGGATTTTAACCCATCGCTGGGGGAATTATCGGCTAGACGTTTAACCATGGCACTGCCGACAATTACTGCGTCAGCCCCCCAGTTTTTCACCTGTAGTGCCTGTGTCGGGTCAGAAATGCCAAATCCTACCCCCACGGGTTTATCGGTGACAGAACGGATAGAATCGAGCAATTCCTCCACTCTGGTGGCCACTTGCTTCCGCATTCCCGTCACTCCCGTGACACTAACCAAATAAATAAAACCTTGAGATTGCAGTGCGATCGCTTGTATTCGTTCCGGGGGACTGGTCGGCGCTACCAATAAAATCACCTCAATTCCCTTAGCGGCAGCCGGTTGCAGCAGACTTTCCGCTTCCTCTAGGGGTAAATCGGGAACCACCAAACCACTCACCCCGGCTGCTTTTATTTGGTCTAAAAAGACATCTATCCCGCGATGATAGATGGGATTATAGTAAGTAAAGAGAATAATGGGAGCTTTCACCTCTCCCTGGGCATTTTTGACGATTTCTAGCACATCTTCCAACTTGACACCCCGATTTAAAGCGCGGGTGGCCGCCGCTTGAATAACCGGACCATCCGCAAGAGGATCGGAATAGGGAACCCCCAACTCGATCAGATCGGCCCCTGCCCGGTCTAAAATGCGTAAAGCTTGGGCAGTAGTGGACAAATCGGGATCACCAGCAGTGATAAAGGGAATTAAGGCACAATTCCCCTGGGAACGGAGAGAACGAAAACACTCGGAAACAGCAGTCATCGAAAATTACTGAAGACATAAAGCACCGTCTATTATCTCATGGTGGGGAATAGCTCACCGCCGGTCGCCACAAGCTTAGGTAAAGAATTTTTCAAGTAATACTTAAGAAATATTGACAAAATAGCGATCAAGGGTAAAATGAGCGCAGTCTGATAGTTTTGAGAAAATCTCTTCTATAAACTGGTTTTCATTCCGCTTTTTCTGGTACAAAATAGGACTAATGCTCGATCGGGTTTCGTATAATCAAACACCATATATCTATGTTTTCCATTTACATTCTCACCCATAACGAAGAAATTGATATTGCCGCCTGTGTAGAATCGGCACTTCTATCCGATGATGTGATTGTGGTTGACTCCTACAGTAGCGATCGCACTGTAGAGATCGCTTCTCGTTATCCAGTGCGCGTGGTTCAGCATCAATTCGAGAGTCATGGTAAACAAAGAACTTGGATGCTAGAAAATATTGAGACTAAATACGATTGGATTTATATTCTCGAAGCAGATGAACGGATGACACCCCAACTCTACGCAGAATGTCTGCTGGCCACTCAACAGACAGAATTTACCGGTTTTTATGTGGCCGAAAGAGTTATGTTTATGGGAACTTGGATCCGTCGCAGCACCCAGTATCCCCGTTATCAAATGCGTCTATTTAGAAAAGATCAAGTCTGGTTTAGCGATTATGGTCACACGGAAAGAGAAGAATGTCGAGGAAAAACCTCTTTTTTACAAGAAACCTATCCCCACTATACCTGTAGTAAAGGTTTAAGTCGTTGGATTGAAAAACATAATCGTTACTCTACCGATGAAGCAGCAGAAACCCTACATCAGTTGGCTAACGGTGATGTTAGTTGGAAAAATTTATTTTTTGGTGAAACCGAAGTAGATAGACGGAGAGCTTTAAAAGATTTATCTCTACGATTGCCTTTTCGTCCGCTGCTTCGTTGGTTTTATATGTATTTTATCTTGGCGGGAATTCTCGATGGTAAAGCTGGTTTTGCCTGGTGTACTTTGCAAGCTTTTTATGAGTATTTGATCCTCTTAAAAGTGGCGGAAATGAAACAGGGTTTACCCACTCCCCCCGAAGTGAGAAATCGTTTTCATCCCCCGCAAAATGGTGACAATAGTAATTCTCATAGTCCCGATTTCGTCTCCTTAAAAGGAAAAGCCGATTAACATTCAACCATTATTAATCAGTCAGCAATCACCTAACAACAACCTAGAGATAAAAAGCAATCCCGATCCGTATATTGGGATTTTTAGTACAAATGCTCAAACTCCTTCTCCCCTTCTCCCCTTCTCCCCTTCTCCCCTTCTCCCCACTTCATAATTCATAATTCATAATTCATCTCAAGCTGTACTGTATTTAAACTGCGTATTGGGATTTTATCCCTCTTCTGTCACTCTAGGGAACGGGTGGCTTAACCATATACCACCTATCGCTTTCGGAGCCTTTATCTCTATTCTAAATCTACCCCTCTGACAGAAGAGGGATAAGGGGGAATCTGACAATTTTTAACACCTACCTACTTAGTGGTTAATTTTCACGGGGAATACAGCCGTTCGACTTCACCCAATAGTTACTTGACTGGTATCGACGCTGGTTGCTCCATGGACTTTACTGGCGATCGCAACCATTTTATTTAAAGTCGCCTGATTGGAAACCTTGCCTTTTAGTACAACTTTACTACCAGTTTGGGCGACCCACAATTTGTCTTCATCAGCTAAATCCGGTGTCTCGTCAAAAGCTAAAACTACTCGTTTAGCTAGTCCGCTTTCGTCGTATTTTCCGTCTAATCCCACTCTTTCGGGGGGAATACCGGCAGCAGCGGCCTTCCCTGCGATCGCACTAGCGGCATTGGCCGGTTTATCTAAGCCAAAAATTCTTTTTAACCAATCCATTGCTAACACTCCTGATTGAGTTCTAAAACCCCAATTTCTTTAAGAGGGATTTGGTCGAAACGATGTGTCGATCTAATCCTAAACGATCGGGACTGACTCCCACCGCTAAAGCAACCAATTGGGAAAAATGTAACACGGGTAAACCTAAACTTCGACCGATCACTTTTGCCACTTCCGGTTGTCGGGAATCAAGATTAAGATGGCACAAAGGACAAGGGGTGACTAAACAATCGGCCCCCGCTGCCATCGCCTCTAAAATGTGTTTTCCTGCCATTTGGAACGATTGGGTGGTGGCATAACTGGACAGGGGCCAACCACAGCATTGAGTGCGTCCTTGATAATAAATCGGATTCGCCCCCACGGTCCGAAAGACATTTTCTAGGGATTCCGGCTGAAAAGGATTATCGTAGGGGAGAGTATCCTGGGCCCGCAGGAGATAACAACCATAAAAACCGGCACAATTTAAGCCCGATAAGGGACGAATCACCTTGGCCGCCAGATTATCTAAGCCATAATCGCCCACAATTGCCCAGAGTAGGTGCTTAACCGTTGTCGTACCTTGGTAGGGGGAACAATGTTCTTTCTGTAAATAATTATTAACTTCCTCAACATAATTGGGATTATTATGCTTTGCTTCCTTCAAGCGCTCATCCACATGACCGATCACTCCTTGACAGGTGCTACAGTGAGTCAACAGGGGTAAATTGAGGGCTTCCGCTAGGGCAATATTACGCGCATTGACGGCATCTTCCAAGAGTTGCGAATCTTCCTTATAGGTTCCCGAACCACAACAGGCAGCTTTTTTGAGTTCGACTAAATTAATCCCCAAAGCTTCCGTCAGGGCTGCCGTGGATAAATATAGTTCCCGACAGGCACCTTGAGCGACACAACCGGGAAAATAAGCATACTGGAGATTGTTGACTGTCATGGATTCTAGGAAATTACTACTCATTACCTATCTACCATCTTGCCCCCCTTCCCCTCTGTCATCACTAAAGTCATGGAATTTCTTAACAGACAGTCTTTTGTAATCTGCTCCGAACAAGTGTAGGGTAGTTTGTCCCCGGAAATAATATCCCAAAAAGAGAAGAGCCATCTCAACAGTATAATGGCTCTCCTTGAGAAAAATTGTTGTCCTGAGGAGTCGATAATGTCAATGGTAATCTGCCCAGTCAAGAGGTGATTTACGGGTAGAATTGAGATTGTAGCCGAGAAATTGCGGCGAGAAACACTATTTTTTTGTCTGCTTACGCCGCTTGGGGGAGGGTGATAACAGCATCAAAGTCAGCACGGCTAGGGAAAATCGAGAGAACTCGGTCTAGTTGGGTTAATTCAAAGATAATCTTGACTGAAGGTGGAATGGAACAGATATTGAAGGATTTTTCTTGACTTTGAGCCAGACGAAAGGCGGTAACTAAAGCCATTAATCCAGCGCTGTCGAGGAATTCCACCCTACTCATATCCACGAGAAAAGTGATAGAGCGACTCTGGTTAACCAGATTGCTGAGCTGCTCTTGAAATTCTAGGACGTTAGCGGCGGTAATATAGCCACTTGGCTCAAATAGAGCTATTTCTGGGACTTTTACGCGACTTTTCATGGCTTGGCTTTTAAATTCATAAATGAACCTTTTAACTGGAAATCAGATACCGCTATTATGTCCTAACTTTCTGATTTTGCAACCCCGGTCTTGATAAATTTCCTCTCTCTTGAAAAGATTAATCTTTTCTTAATCTTGACCCCTGTAGGGGGGAACCAATTTTAGGTTAACCTAATGATCCGGGGAGTAAAGAGGAACAGTGATCAAGGCTTACTAGGGCGAACATTAGGGGAAAGTCGTTAGGTTTAAGCTCTAATCCCGAATGACTGATGATGACCCAGAATTATACTGGTATTTTTGCTGAAATAAAGTAAAGCAGGATACAGAAACTAGATTTATTGAACTAGAGTAAGAAAATTGTGGATAACCAGCCGACTATCCGCCAATTAGTGGAACAAGCCCTATATTATCGTCAAATCACGCCAGAAATCGAAAACGGAATTAATGAACTCCTCGCTCGTCTTGGCTACGTTTCCGATGTGGATTACGAGGCCCTCGAGTTACTCATGGATGAAATGGACGAAGGCCGGATTAATCTCGTTCCGCGTCGGTAACTTCAGTTATCAGTTATCAGTTATCAGTTATCAGTGGTGAGTTATCAGTGGTGAGTTTTCAGTTCACTGATGGCCTTTCGGTTCCTGCTTATGCAATGGACGGGGTTATAAGGGATGATTTAGCGATCACCCGATCGAACCGGACCTAGTAACGAAGAACCTGACTGATTACTGTTTGCTGAACCATCCCCCAAAACCCAATTTCCCCAAATTTCCCCAAATTAATATAATTAACTGCAGGCTTTCTCTTAACCTGATTTTTTCGATGATTCCTTTAACTCTTAATCTCTTGCAAGGTTCCGTTACTTTTCGTTTCAGTCCCAGTGCTGCTCTGGATTTGCAAAGGGAAATTAACATTTTACTCGATCGCCTGAAAGCGATCGCCAGTAATGCCTCTAGTGGGGGTAAACCCCAACCCCAAAAACCGCTGGAATATCAGCACACTGGTGATGTGTTTCTGGAAGTGTTTTGTAATCCCAATATTTATCCGAATCCTTTTTCGGCTAAAGTTTTGTTAACGGTTCGTGACGATCGCCTACGCTTAACCACAGAAGCGGAATTAACCCGTGTGATCGAAGATTTAGAGCGTTATCTCGACCAAAATAGTTAGAATCGGGGGATTTTTGGGTTTTCGACCTTTCCTTGTCGTCCCACCTCTCCCCATCTGACTATTCTTCTCTAGCTTGCCATGTTACCGACCGATTTATTGATTTCCCGTCAAAATGGCGAGACAATTATTCCCAAACGCTTACCGATCGCTCCTGATTATCTGGCGCTCGCTCAAGAACAAATCAGCTGTTTTCAGGAAAGTATCGGTGCAACTAAGGGGGAATTAAGCCAAAAACTCCTAATCTTGGAGGGAGACAGTCCCGATTATAAAATTAAACGGGGATTTGCTCACCTATTAACCAATCATTTTGCCACCTTTGAGATTATTAGTCCCTTAGAACCGCAGGAATTAAGAAAAAGAGTTTTTGAACAAGCGGCTAACTTTGTTCCTATTCCCCAAAATCGATCGCTAATTCTGGAGAAAATTGCCCAGCAACTCAGCCAAGAATTAAATCAAGAAATTTTTCCAGTGGCTCTAGAAAAAGGACTCTATGCTGATTTAGCGGAGAATAAAATTCTCACTCAATTTGATGCTCCCACCCCCGAAAACTTAATCCATCGTTTTAACCTCTCGCAAATTCAAGGTATTTTTTATCGGGCCAGTTATTTAATCATCAACGTCCACCGCAACGATCCGGGGGAATATAAATATCTCTTTCGCTATCTAAAACTATTTCGTTTAATGACTTATATCGAAGGGGATGCCGACACGGGATTTACTATTACTATCGATGGTCCCACCAGTTTATTTAAAGCTAATAGTCGTTATGGCATTGAAATCGCTAAATTAATTCCTGCCTTACTCCATGTTACTCACTGGAATCTGAAGGCACAATTACAGTATAAAGATTCCTATACAGGAACTATTAAAAAACAACAGTTCAATCTAGAGGATAACTGTGGTCTGGTGTCCCATTATTCTCCGGGTAAACCCTACGATAGTATGTTAGAGGAATCTTTCGCTAAACGTTGGTTACAGTTAAAAACTGAATGGCAACTAGAAAGGGAAGTGGATTTAGTGCCTTTACCCGGAGGAGTGATGATTCCCGATTTCCGTTTAGTGCATCCCGATGGTCGCGTTTTTCTCCTGGAAATTGTTGGTTATTGGCGACCAGAATACCTACAAAAGAAATTTTTACAGGTTAAATCGGCCCAAGCAAACAATCTAATTTTAGCCGTATCGGAACGGTTAAATCTCGAAAAAGCTGGAGTTAAATTTCAAAATCTACCCGCTCAGGTTATCTGGTTTAAAGATAAATTATCACCCCAAGCAGTGTTAGAAGTTTTAAGTTAAAGGGTTAGGGAGATGGAAGCTAAAAGCGGAAGTATGATTTAATACTCCCGCTTTGGTTGAATCAGACCAGGTTAACCTTTTTGCTCAAGACCAGACAATGAGTGCTACATCATTGAGCAATGGTAGGATTGATGGACACTTTCACCACTTTATTTTTTTCTTCTTCCGCTTTCGGGAGGGTGAGATTGAGAATGCCATCTTTGTATTCAGCGGTCACGTTATTGTTATCAACCTGAACCGGTAGAGGAACAACCCGATGGAATTTACCATAACGGAATTCAGTGCGGGTAAATCCTTCTTCTTCGGTTTTAATTTCCGATTTTCTTTCACCATTAATGGTCAGACTATCGGCTGTTACTTCCACGTTGAGGTCTTTGGCTTCCATACCAGGTATTTCCAGTTTAAGCTGAACTGCCTCTGGCGTTTCGGTAATTTCCGCCGCTGGGATGAAGGATAACCCCATTTTTTCGCCATTGCCTACATCAGTCGGCACAAGACGGTCAAACAAGCGATTCATTTCTTTTTGTAGGCTTTCTACTTCTCTGAAAGGTTCCCAACGTATAAGTGCCATATAAGTCACCTCCGAAGTTTTCTTAACGCTAGAGATGTTGGTTTATCTCTACACTTTTAGGGTAGATAAAAGATTCTCAGACCGGGGTAGGGTTTTCGCTATTGAGTTTTTCCAGATTCCCGTACTATCTTCTATACTAGGGTCTGCTGAAAAAGTTTTTCCTGGTGTGGGGTGTGGGAATTATAAATTATGAATTATGAATTATAAATTATGAATTGGGAATTATAAATTATGAATTGGGGAGTGGGAAATGGGGAGACCACTTCGTGCGCGATGTTCGGACGTTCGGACGTTCGGTGAAGCTCAGTCGAGCCGTTGCGGGGGGAAGTGGGGAGTTTTCTCAGTGAACTGATAACTGATAACTGATAACTGATAACTGACTCCACCAAGAGACTTTTTCAGTAAACCCTAATTATCTACTGATGAATAATTAAACTTTCTAAACTGGTTTGTAAATCTTGGGTTAATTGTGCTACGGCCGAGCGTCGATCGCTTTTATAATCGGCATAGCGCTCGGATACAGAAATAGGCTTACCGATAGTTATTATCGCTTTTTGTTGACCAATTTGGGGACGAAAAAAGGGATTACCTCCCTTAATTCTTGTTACTAAATCCCAGAGTAATAAAATTGTCTCAGCAAATCTTTCTACGGTGGGTTTTTCTTTGACATAATAACCAGTTACTGAGACGAAACTTTCGACAATTCTCATGTGCCACATTTTTAAATTAGCTTCATCGGCCAGGCGATCAGCTAATCCTAATTCAAGGGGAGAAATAGAATGAGTGGGTTTTAATTCTTCCCGATAAATGCGTTCCCATCCTGCTTGTTCTAAACGACGACAGCGATCAATTACATTACCATTAGGAGAAAGATTAAAATACTTTTCTACGGTTTGTAAGGCCACATCTAATAAATTGGCTAAACGTTTGGCTAGGGTTTCATTTGGATCATCACCATTGGCAGGTACTACAGGCAAAGATTGATAGTAGAAATCTCGATAAAAATCCTCCATTAAGGATAATAATCTTTCTCCTAACCGAAAAAGACGCTCGTATAAAACCTTTTCTTCTCGGGATGAATTCGGGGTGGGTTCTAAACCGCTATCGTTTTCTAAATTAGTTAAAATTTGCTCGATTTCTTGCCACGCTGGAGTCAGATAAAAATACTGAATACCAATGGGTAAAATAATTACTTCTTGCTGTTGTTTAGCTTTTCTGACATCATCCACCCCCCAAAAAGCCAATTGAGAAATACCCGGTTCAATCGCACTCACAAGCTCATTATGTCCGTTAGTTGCCCCTTCCGGAGCGGCGGCTAAAGGATAATCTCCTTCTAATAATAAACGACGAGCCGAACGCAATCCGATTAAATCAGCTTTTCCCCGTTGAATTGGTGTGCCACCTAACTTAGAATATAACCATCCTACCCTTTCTCCCGCCCATAAAGGAATCCCTCGATCGTACATAAAATGAGCGTGAATTGGAGTGTTTAATTTTATTCCTAACTCTTGGGCTTTTTTGGGTACTAATTTCCACAAAAGATAGGCCATACAGTAGGGATCGTTAATACTGGGATGACGAAAGGCAAGCAGTAAACGGACTTTTTTCTCTTGACTTTTTTGATAAAATGTGATTAAAGTTTCTAGATTGGCGGCGGAAATTTCTCTTAAGTTGGTTTGAGTTTGTAACCAGAGAGGTAAAAAGATTTGACATCCCTTTAAAAGTAAGAGATTAAGGTCAGGGGGGATAAATTCGAGGGGGGGTTGCGCGCCCAAAGATAAATTAGACATATAAGTAATATAAGTATAAGTAGTCGTGCCAAATAAATTTCCTAGTTGAGACTCCGAGACAGGTATCAGTTATCAGATTTGAGTTTTCAGTTCACTGTTTATTGTTTACTGTTTAAGGAAGAATAAAAGGAAAATCTGATCAATAATTACCCACCGGCCAAAAGGTAATCACAGCAGCAAACAGGTGTCGAGCTAGATTTCAAATAGACTGGGATTGCAGGCTCCCTCAACCGTGAAAGGAGAAATTAACCGACTTTGAGCGAGGAGGAACACCAGTAGTTTACCTCCTCACCTAAACAAATACATCTATACTATAGATCTATCCCCATTTCTCGCAAACGAGCCGCCAGCCGTTGAGAACGCTGTCTTTCCGCTTCCAGAGCTTGCTGAGTAGCATTTAATTGCTCTTGTGCGGCAGCCGCTTGCTCTTGTGCGGCAGCCGCTTGCTCCTGTGCTGCGGCCGCTTGCTCTTGTGCCGCAGCCGCTTGCTCTTGTGCCGCTTCTTCTGGTAAGGGGATTAAATTGCCTTCCGGGTCATAAAATCTCACCCAAATTGCCGTTTCTCGGTCAATAGTCCCCTCCCAAGTTCCCAACCAATAGCCTAAAGTTTCGCACCATAACCAGCCGCGCTCGTTTCGTTCTAAAGAATGGTAGCGTTGGTCGGCCCCTAAATGCCATCCTTGTAAAGAATTGCCATCGAAAGGATCGTAGATGAAATAATCTGGCGTGCGGAAGGTTCCCTCATAAATGGCTTTTTTTCGCACTTTATCGGTTCTGGCGGTACTAGGAGAGGTTAATTCTACGATAACGTCGGGATAACGTCCCTCTTCTTCCCAAATTACCCAACCCTGTCGCTCTCTGCTGCCATCGACATTGAGGACAGCGAAGAAATCGGGCCCGCGAAAATCGCGATTTTTCGCCTGTTCGCGGCTGAAATAAATAAACATATTGCCACCGGTGTAGAAGTCGTCTCGCTCGCCGTAACCTTGCTGTAGGGAGCGAATCAAGACATTCATGGCAATGCGGTGTCGGTTGCTTTCCAAGGGTTCACCATCATCAAAAATTAAGTCTGTGGGGGGTGGGGGGGGTTCCCAGAAGTCCTCGAAATCTTCTTCTATCAGTGCCGGAGAGGTGGCAGTTTCGTCGCTTTTGGCAATCGTCATTTTTTCGGCCTCTCTAGGTGGGAGTATCCATATTTTTGCTGATTATTGATCCTATGTTACATCAGAATTTAGCAGTGAGGAGATAGATTTTAGGAGTTGAGAAAATTATCTTCGGTTAACAATGATCAAAACTTTTCTTCTGGGTGCGTTACATTGGGCTAACAGACCCGAATAATATCCCTAAGCTAACCAAAAAACTTGGCTTTATTTTTAACTAATTTTGTCCCGATTCCGGCGGCAATGACTTCGGAGAGAATGCTAATTAAACGATAGATAGCAACGGTGACAAGTACGTTAGCGGCGGGAAATTTTTCTGTGTCTAAAAGTGCGATTACTGTAGCTTCAAACACTCCTAATCCTCCCGGCGCTCCAGGGACAACTAAACCCAATAACCAAGCAAAACTAAAGGTTCCTAAGAGGGGTAAAATCTGAGCGGGGGTAATCATTTTTAATACCATCCAAGCTAAAATAAAACCCGCACCGCGCCACAATAAAAATCCAGTTTCACCCAGGAGAGGTACAAGAGGATATTTAGTTAGATAAACAGGTTCTTGAGCAATCTTTTTCTTTTGGCTAAGGATTTTGAGAGGATAATTTAAAAAATTGGGATGAATGCCGATTAAAATTAATCCTAAAACTAATATCTGTATCCCTAGACTTGAGCTAGACTTCATCCAACCTAAACCACTAGCAATTACTGCTATGGCTAAGGCTGCACATACCAGTAATAAAAGTTCTAATAAAACGCTTAAACTAGCGGTTCCCCAATCACTTCCTGCTTTATTAATTGCCACGATACGAGCATAAAAGTGACCGATATTACCAGGTAGATATTTTCCTAAATTGGTAATCATATAGATGCCAATTCCTGTGGAGGTTTTAATCGGTTGTTGATAGCTTTTGAGTATCCATGTCCACACCCATCCTGCCCAAATTTGAGCGATAATGGTGGTTACAAGTGCCAAGAAAAGAAATAACCAGCCATGATTTTCAATTCTAACTGAGGTAACGTTATCCCAGTTATTTTTAAGGTTACTGAGAACAAAAAATAAGGTTCCCCCAATAATTAGCCAACGTAGAAACTTTTTCAGCATTTCGTTTTTTCCTTTATTCATTTTCTGGGGGGAACCAATCGAGAGCGAGCAGATTTTCTAAACTGTAGGGACATTCCCCAGAAAAACTAACTTGATTATCGGTTTTTTCTCTAACATAATTTAAGGCTTTCTGGTAAATACGAGGTAATTCTTGATTGAGATAATTGCGGAGATTAGTAGTTAAATAAGTGTCGATCTGGTTTTTGAAATTGACGATTTCTGAACGCCAATGGCAACGATTATATGTTCTTTCATCTTGCCAAAATTGTAATAATAAACAATGTCTAATAATTTGCTCTAATAAACTAGCAGCACGAAACTTTTTTTCGTTTCCCAAGTCTTCTAACTCCTCGATTAAATTGTCTAAATCTAAAGCGTCAAATTTTTTAGCCTTGAGCAGTTCTATAGTTTCTTCCAACCAGAGGGAATCATCAATCTCGTAGAGAGTTTTTAAGTCGGGAATAACAGTCATTATCATCTCCTTTATTCGTATGGTGGTAGCCAATTGTGATCGAGAAGTTCTTCTAAACTGTAGGGACAAGTATCGGGAAAGTTGACTTGATTTTTAGTCTTTTTCCGCACAAAGAAAACTGCATCTTCATAAATGTTAGTTAATTCATTTTGTAAATAATTACGGAGATTAGTGGTTAAGGGTCTTTTTAGCTGAATTTGAAAGTTGGCTATTTCTAACTCCCAGTGATCCTGATTATATGCTCTTTCCTCTGTACAAAACTGTAGGAGTAAAAAATGTCTAATAATTTGCTCTAATAAACTAGCAACACGAAACTTTTTCTCGCTGCCCAAGTCTTCTAATTCCTCGATTAAGTTTTCTAAATCTAAAGCGTCAAATCTCTTCGCTTTTAAGAGTTCGATAGTTGCTTCTAACCAGAGAGAATCATCAATTTCATAGAGAATTTTTAAGTCGGGAATAACAGTCATTATCATCTCCTTTATTCGTAAGATGGTAGCCAATTGGGATCGAGCAGTTCTTCTAAACTGTAGGGACAAGTATTGGGAAAGTGGACTTGATTGTTAGTCTTTTTTCTCGCATAACGGAGTGCCTTCTGATAAATATTATCAAATTCCTGTTCTAAATATTTCCGTAAACTTGTCGTTAGGTAGGTATTTAATTGATCTTGAAAATTTACCAGTTCTGACTCCCAATGACCTCGATTATATTCTCTTTCCCTTGTCCAAAATTGCAGTAACAAAGCATGACGAATAATTTGCTGTAAAAAACTAGCAACACGAAACTTTTTTTCGTTTCCCAAGTCTTCTAACTCCTCGATTAAATTCTCTAAATCTAAAGTGTCAAATCTTCTCGCTTTCAAGAGTTCGATGGTTGCTTCTAACCAGAGAGAATCATCAATCTCATAGAGAGTTTTTAAGTCGGGAATAACAGTCATTTTTTATCTCCTTGATTGTCGAATGGTAGCCAATTAGGATCGAGAAGTTCTTCTAAACTGTAGGGACAAATATCAGGAAAGTTGACTTTATTATCGGTTTTTTGACGAACATATCGCACGGACTCAAAGTAAATTTGCTCAAATTCCTGTTCTAGATATTTACGAAGATTTGTGGTTAAATAGCGTTTTAACTGATATTGAAAACTTACTATCTCTGCTTGCCAATGAGCTTGATTATATTCTTTTTCCCTTGTCCAAAATTGTAATAATAAACAATGTCTAATAATTTGCTGTAAAAAACTAGCAACACGAAACTTCTTCTCGTTACTCAAGTCTTCTAATTCCTCGATTAAGTTTTCTAAATCTAAAGCGTCAAATCTTTTCGCTTTTAAGAGTTCGATAGTTTCTTCTAACCAGAGAGAATCATCAATTTCGTAGAGAGTTTTTAAGTCGGGAATAACAGTCATTTTTTATCTCCCCTAGAATGGGCAATAGTGACCAGTTAAACCGATCACTAAAGCTTTTTTCCTGTTTATATACTAGATAATTTTAGCGGAGCGCAGACCGAAAAAGAGACCGAGGGCAATTCCGGTAAAAACGATCAGATAACCCGCCAAAGCAGCAACAGCTAACACAGACATGGTGAAAATCTCCCAAGTAATTTAATCTTTTTTAGCATTGTACCGTTATTCTTGCCCTTCCCCTTCCTCGTCTTCTATATCTTCCCCAAAGCGCTGCTGGGGGGGGATTGCGGCGACAATTGCCTCGATTACCTTGCCCACTGGAACAATTTCTAAGCCCACATCTTCGGGATAAACTTGACCTCTGGGAACAATTGCCCGTTTAAAGCCCAATTTAGCCGCTTCTTTTAATCTTAGTTCCATTTGCGACACTAAGCGCACTTGTCCGCCTAATCCCACTTCCCCGATTAAGACTGTGCGCGGATCCACGACTCGATCGCGAAAACTGGCGACAACAGCGATCGCAACTCCCAGATCCGCCGCCGGTTCTTCCACTCCCAACCCTCCTGCGGAGGCAACATAGGCATCTAATTTCGATAAAGGAATGCCGACGCGCTTTTCTAAAACGGCGAGAATTTGCTGTAATCGGTTGTATTCTATGCCCGTGGTCGATCTTCGCGGGGAAGCATAGCTGGTAGGGCTAACTAATGCCTGTAACTCCACCACAATCGGGCGTGTACCTTCACAGGCTACCACCGTCGCCGTACCAGGGGAAAATTCGTCGCGATTGCCTAAAAACAATTCTGAGGGGTTTTCCACTTCCACCAAACCGTGGTCCACCATCTCGAAAATACCGATCTCATGGGTTGCCCCAAAACGGTTTTTCACGGATCTTAAGAGACGATGGGAGGCATAGCGATCGCCTTCAAAATATAACACCGTATCGACCAAATGTTCCAAAACTCGCGGACCGGCGATCGCCCCTTCTTTAGTCACATGACCGACAATCAATAAAGTAATATTCTCCCGTTTTGCCACCTGCATCAAGGCGGAGGTACATTCGCGAACTTGGGCGACAGATCCCGGTGCAGAAGTTAACGCCCCAAAATAAAGAGTTTGAATACTGTCAATTACCGCCACCTGTGGGCGTAGAGATTCTAATTCTCGCAAAATTTCCTCTAAATCGGTTTCTGGCAGAACGTAGAGATGATTATCGAGTTCTGAGGTTGATTCAGAGGCTTTTTTCTCCTTGCCATTGCCATTATTTTCCGACTCCACGGCAACCACTCCCACCCCCAAACGGGCAGCCCGCAGTTTAATCTGTTGTCCCGATTCTTCGGCGGAAACGTAGAGGATGCGCGGTAATCTTTGGGCGAGTTGGTTGGTAACTTGCAGTAAAAGCGTCGATTTGCCGATGCCCGGATCGCCGCCAATTAGTACAAGAGAACCGGGGACAATGCCACCACCGAGAACGCGATCGAATTCCCCGTAACCAGAGGGAAAACGTTCCTGTTCATACTGGGTAATTTCCGAGAAGCGAACCGAGATGCGCGGTTGCGGGTTGCGTTGTCCTTTGCCGTTATTTGGGCGACTATTTTGCCATCCTGGGCGATTTACCGCCGGATTATTGCCACCAGCCGTCACTTGTTCTTCTAGCGTCCCGTAGGTGTCACAACTGGGGCATTTTCCCAACCATTGGGGAGATTCCGCCCCACAAGCGCTACAGATATATATTGTTCGCGATTTCGCCATGTTTTTTAAGAAAAGTTGAAGAAAAGCGGTTTGGGGATCAATTCTCTTGTCAAATTTAATTAAGTATGATATGGGGGAAGGAAGACCATAAAGTTATTGATAATTGCCATAAAAGAAATAAAATAGGAAATTTAGGCTTAATGATAACGGCAAAAGGATATTCTATAAACAGGAACGCTCGTTATTTAACTTTAAAATTCATCACACTATTTAACTAAGGAGTGTTAATTCAGTTGGAGAACCAGAAGGAAAAAATTCTCGTTGTTGATGATGAAGCCAGCATCCGTCGTATCTTAGAGACTCGTTTGTCGATGATTGGTTATGAAGTCGTCACCGCCGCCGACGGCGAGGAAGCTTTAGAAACCTTCCGCACCGCCGAACCCGATTTAGTGGTTTTGGATGTGATGATGCCGAAATTAGACGGTTACGGTGTCTGTCAGGAACTCCGCAAAGAATCGGATATTCCTATCATTATGTTAACGGCTTTAGGGGATGTGGCCGATCGAATTACCGGGCTAGAATTGGGCGCCGATGACTATGTAGTTAAACCTTTTTCTCCCAAAGAACTCGAGGCGCGGATTCGTTCGGTGTTGCGTCGGGTAGAGAAAAATGGCGCCCCGGGGATTCCCAGCTCCGGTGTGATTCATATCGGTTCCATTAAAATCGATACCAATAAACGCCAAGTTTATAAGGGGGATGAACGCATCCGTCTGACCGGTATGGAATTTAGTTTACTAGAATTATTGGTCAGTCGCTCGGGAGAAGCTTTTTCGCGCTCGGAAATCCTTCAGGAAGTTTGGGGTTATACCCCCGAACGTCATGTGGATACGCGGGTGGTAGATGTGCATATTTCCCGTTTACGAGCCAAATTAGAGGATGATCCCAGCAATCCTGAGTTAATTCTCACCGCTAGAGGTACAGGCTATCTTTTTCAACGTATTCTAGAACCAGACGAGGAATAGTTCTCAGCTATGGTACAAGCTGATCCCAATCGTATTTTAAGACTGTTACCCCTGTTCGCCGGCATCGTCGGGGGTACGGTATTAATGTTTAATCGTTTTGCCACTGCCGATTTAACCCCATCGCAAGCGCGTTCCGATGTGATGGGAGTGATTTTGAGTGGGGTTTTAATTTTGGTGGGTTTAATCTGGCAAAGAGTTCAACCCCGCTTACCGGATGCTGTGGAATTAATCGGGCGCGAAGGTCTGGAATTTGCCCCAGATTTGCCAGAACCGGTTAAAATTGAGCTTGCCTGGGCTTCCCATTTACTTTTAACTAACACCGTGACAAAATCTCTGATCGTTTATTATCGGGGACAAGTTTTATTACGTCGCGGTATCTTAAGCCAGAATTCTGAAGTTAAAGTTAGTAATATTATCAAAAGAGTTTTAGAAACCGGTAAAGCAGTTTATTTAGTTAATTTAAATTTATATCCCGCTAAAATCGAGTTTGACTATTTGCCAGAAAACACCCAAGGCTTAATCTGTCAACCCATCGGTAAGGAAGGGGTGTTAATTTTGGCGGCAAATGCGCCGCGCAGTTATACTAAACAAGATGAAATTTGGATCGAGGGAATTGCTGATAAATTAGCCAACACTTTCAGTCAGTTTTAGACGATTTCAGTAAGATTTAAGAATTTGGTTAAGATGAGAGTAAGCAATTAGCGATCAAATTGTAGCTCAGGATTTTAACCGATGACTCAAACTGGTGAAACCGTTACCTATTCCCTTGAATCCGTCCTGACAAGGATCGAGAGTAAAATCGATACTCTCCAAAGAGATGTGGATAAAAAAATAGATTACTTCCAGAGAGATGTGGATCAAAAATTTGGCACTCTCCAAAAAGATGTTAATGATTTAAAGGTGGAAACCGCAGTAATAAAAGGAGAGATTAAAACTCTCGCTCGGAAAGTCGAAGGGATGGATAAACGACTGGAAAAAGTCGAAGATAGTTATGCAATCCTAGTTAGGGTTTGCTGAAAAAATCAGAGTCGACGGGAGACAGCTATCAGTTATCAGATGTTATTTTTCAGTTCACTGTTTACTGGACGGCTACGCCGTGCCTTTGGCAACACTGAAAAGCTCCCCACCTCCCAATTCATAATTTAGAATTTATAATTCCCACTTCCCACTTCCCCACCCAATCTAGGGAAATTACACTTTCACCACGTTGCTAAAAGAGATTTTCAGGTAATCATCTTCCATCTTTGCTCCAGAAGGTTTCAGGGCTGCTAAAGCTTGGGGCAAGACTAAATTACGACGGTGATTACCAATGCGAATATTTAACTCGTCTCCAGTTTTATTTAGTTGTATTTGTTCCTTGGGTATGCCGGGTAAATATAATTCCAGACTGTAATTATTTTCCTGTTGAACTACCCGAATGGTGTTTTCTTGGTAATAAACCTTAGTCGGATCTTCCCCGGCAAAAAGAGTTTCTTTCAGTCTTTCCAAAGCGGGTAAACCACACATTTCTTCGGAGTAGAGAGGAACTTCCTTAACCGGTAAAGGATGAAAATTATCGTAAATTTCCTGTTTATAAACCTGTTGATTTTCTTTCCAACGGGCAAAGAAAGGATCGGTTACTTTGTCGGGAATAATCCGATTAGCAATAATCAAATCGGTGGAAACATTATAGAGACTTAGATAGGCATGGGCGCGTAAAGACTCCTTAATCACCATTTTTTCGGGGTTTGTCACCAAACGTACCGACGTTTGAGTATTATCGGTCAAAACCTTTTCTAAAGCCTCGATCTGCTCGTAAAACTCGTAGGGAGCATCCATAACTTCCTTGTCTGGTAGGGAAAAACCGGTGATCGGTCGAAATAAAGGTTCTACCAGTGGTCGCAATGCCATCGACATTCCCTGTAACGGTTTGTAAAATCTTCTCATGTACCAACCGCCCACTTCTGGCAAACTCAGCAATCGTAAAGCTGTACCCGTGGGTGCGGAATCGATAATCAACACATCATAAGTACCTTCATCGTAGTGGCGCTTCATGCGAACTAAACCGAAAATCTCATCCATTCCGGGTAAAATCGCTAATTCTTCCGCTTGCACTCCATCTAAACCCCTAGCTTGCAATACCTGGGTAATGTAACGTTTTACTGCGCCCCAGTTGCCTTCTAACTCCATTAGTGCGTCTAATTCTGCCCCCCAAAGATGGGGGCGTACCAAACGAGGATCATGACCTAATTCGAGATCGAAACTGTCAGCGAGAGAGTGAGCAGGATCGGTGCTGAGAACTAGGGTTTTATAGCCAAGTTCGGCGCAGCGGAGTCCTGTAGCGGCGGCGACGGAGGTTTTACCCACGCCTCCTTTACCGGTCATGAGAATTACACGCATGGGGGCTGATTCTAAGAAAATTTACATTACTTATTCTCATTATGACGGGAAAGTTAACAAATTGAGGACAAGAATCAGCATTCTTGGCTAGAAAATTCCACTCCCCGACCATCAACCCGGGGAATTAGGCTCTGTTCAAAAAATTGCTGACAGCGATTTTCGGCATCAGCGACGAGAACTTTGGCAAAATGACCCTTTTCGAGAACTTCTTGCCTTGGACGTTGTTCGTAGGCATAGATAATCAAAATATCTCCGGGTTGACAGAGCAGAGCCGCACCGCCGTTGGGGCAAATTTCCCCGGTTTGGCCGGGAAAAACGTAGGTAGAAAAGCGCTTACCATTGCTAAGATTGACCACATCCACTTCTTCAAGCGGCAAAATACCGACCCGCTCAATCAATTCTTGATCGATAGTGATACTGCCGACATAATCGACGTTAGCCTCGCTGACGCGCACTCGATGGAGTTTGGCGTGCATTAATCGAATTGTTCCCATGTATTTTGTCCTATTTCCCCCAATTACTTCAATTATTATGCTCTCCCAGTGGGAATGTTTACTAAAAAATCTCGGTCAATGGCAAGGTTCTTTTACCCGTCTGTCTCCCCAAGGCGATTTGATCGAAGATACCCCGACTTTGGTATCTTTGCAAGGCATTAATAATAATCGATCGATTCGTCAATTGGTCCGCCGTCTCTACAGCGATCGAGTGCCGGAAGATTTAATTTTAGAGTATAGTTCTCTCCATCAGGGTATTCTATTTAGCCAGACGGGAGCTTTTTGCCAAGGTTCTTTATATTTTAGTAGTTTTTCCTCACAATTCGGAGCAGAATTTGGGTTAATCTCTGGGGAAAGACGATTAAGAATCGTACAGTTATTTAATGAGCGCTGTGAGTTCGACCGCTTGACTTTAATTCGGGAAAAGTTGGCCGATTCTAGCTCCCCAGAAAGACCGATGTTAACGGTGGAGCAATTACTCGGTCAATGGCGGGGAGAAGCGGTGACAACGGGACGGGATTTTTATAATTCTGCTGCCTATTCTACCCATGTATTGATCGAGCGTCAGGGGGATAATTATCTCTCGCAAACTTTGACTTTTGGTGATAATCAAATTACTTCTAGCGCTCGTATCGAGGGACAAAGATTGTTGTTTGAAAATGGTCCGCTGCCGATTCAAATACTGCTGCTGCCCGATGGGTCTTCCTGTAATACACCTCTGAAAATTACTGCCGGTTATCCTTTTGTTTTAGAGGTGGGTTGGTTACTTTCTCCTACTCAAAGACAGCGCCTAATTCGTTCTTATAACGAGAAGGGAGAATGGACGGGTATTACTCTGGTGACGGAGGAAAAGGTGAATTGAGATCTTAGGAGTGTTTTCAGTTATCAGTAATAAGATAACTGCTATAGCGGTGTGCAGTCGTATGAAGTACAGTGTCACGAGCTATAAACCATGCTAGGCAAGGCTTGGTCTGTATCTCACTCAAGCGCTTACCGCTATAAGTAGGTAGGTATTGAAAACTTTCAGATCCCCCCGCCTATCGGCACCCCCCTTAATAAGGGGGGCAGGGGGGATCGAACCTAAAATCCATTTTTAATTTAATTATAACCAGCTACATAGCTACTTAGCATAAAGAGTAACGATGAACCAAGAATCCCTCGCTTTTAGGAACAGGAGTGTCAAGAAGGAGTGATATTTAACGATTTACCTTGAATTTTCCTTTTTTTGCTGGCATTATCGCCAAAGACGTCGGGAAATCTATCTCTAGAGGCCCAATTTCGCCGCTAAAGCGATCGCTACCGGGAAAATGCGATGTTCTTGCACTTGAATGCGTTCATGGAGACTGGCGGCGGTATCATCGGGGAGAATGGGAACCACTGCTTGCATTAAAATTGGGCCACTATCTACCTCCGCGCGAGCGATATGCACAGTACATCCGGTCACTTTTACCCCTGCCGCTAAAGCTTGTTCCACGGCACGCACACCTTTAAAACTGGGTAGTAAACTAGGATGGATATTGATCACGCGATCGGGAAAAGCATCTAGTAAAACCGGGGTGACAATCCGCATCCAGCCCGCCATAATTACCCATTTTACGCCGTATTCCTGGAAAGTTTCTACTATTGCCCGATCGAGTTCTTCTCTGGGTTTAAATTGACGATGATCGAGGAAAACCGCAGGGATATTGTAGTGAGCGGCTTTTTCTTTTACCTTGGCATCGGGATTATTGTAGATGAGGACAGAAATCTGGGCATTTAGCTGTTTTTTAGCGATCGCTGCCGCCAAAACAGCAAAATTGGAACCACTACCAGAAGCCATCACTCCTAAAGAGAGGGTTTCCTCTAGGGGAATATCGGCCAAACTAAGATCGGGAGAAATTAAACTTGGGGAAATTGTCATCATATTTTATAAGCGAGTTCGAGTGCATTGCAAAAGCTGTTGAGGCGATTCAGCAAAGCATTATAGTAAGGATAAGCATCATCCCGTTCCTCTTGGAGATAGGCATACAAGGTTAGCTCAGGCTCTGCAGCTAGGTGATTTTTAGGGATATCGAAACCGACTTCGGTTAGGCGCGTCGCTGCGATCGCAACTAGCAACGCCCCAATGGTATTAGACTCACCATTGTGAAGCTCCCTCAGTCCGGGTAAGATGATCTCGGCCCCTGGCAACTCATTGAGATTCATGATTGTTTCTCCTCTGGTGGACATTGAAAACGTTCAATAAAGTTCTCGACTCTGCTTCTCAGCACATCAGGGTTAAGAGAGGGTGAATCGAAAAAATCCCTATCCCCCTATCTCCCCTATCCCCGTTGTTTCAAACCCGTTTCAATAGCGGCAATGACTGTTTCTATGACTTTAACGCGGGCGAAATACTTATCATTGGCCGCCACAATCGTCCAGGGGGCGACGGGGGTGCTAGTGCGGGCTACCATGTGATTAACTGCCACATGGTAGAGGGGTTGTTTTTCCCGATTGCGCCAATCTTCATCGGTGAGTTTATGTTGACGATAGGGGTTATTTTGGCGTTCGTTGAAGCGATTTAACTGTTCTTCGGGGCTAATATGTAACCAGAATTTGACTAAAACACAGCCTGAATGGGTTAATTGGGCCTCAAATTCGTTAATTTCTTGATATGCCCGTCGCCAATCCATATCTTTAGCGAATCCTTCCACTCTCTCCACCAAAACCCGCCCATACCAACTGCGATCGAATATACCGATAGTTTTGGCTGCGGGTAATTTGCGCCAGAAGCGCCAGAGGTAATGATAGCGGTGTTCTTCCTCCGTCGGGGCAGCAAAGGCAATCACTTGATAACTGCGAGGATCGAGGGTATCGGTTAAGCGTTTGATCGCACCTCCCTTACCGGCGGCATCCCACCCCTCAAACAGGACTAAAACGGGAATATTTGCCTGAAAAATCTCTAATTGCAGTTTTCTTAATTCTACCTGTGCCTGACGCAAACGGATTTTATAGTCTTCTTTTTCCAATTTGGCACTTAAGTCCACTCTCCCCAGATAATCGGGTTCCGTGGGCAGTAATTGGGCTTGGGGTGGTAGATTGACAGGGGGTTCGATCGGTAATTGGCGCTGATCCAAAGCTTGAGCGATCGTACCGACTAATTGGGAGAGAACTTTTACCCGGGCCCAACGTTGACAGTTGCCCTCCACCAATATCCAAGGGGCGGCCCCCGTGCTAGTGTAGGTAATCATTTCCTCGGCTAAACTGGCATATTCATCATAACGTTTGGCCTGTTGCCAATCTTCCGGACGCACGCGCCAAGATTCTAGTTCATTTTCGGCGTATTCTTTGATGCGTGACTTTAATTCTTTTTGACTGAGATGAATCCAGAATTTAGCGATCGCAACCCGATCATCAAATAATTGTCGCTCAAAGGTGTTGATATCGCGCATGACTAGGGGAATCTGGGAGGAGGGCAATTTATTTAAGAGTCGATCCTCTAGTAGATGGGTGTACCAACTGTGATAAAAAATGCCGATACTGCCTTTTGCTGGCAGTTTTTGCCAAAATCGCCACAAAAACGGGTAACTTTCCTCTTGGGAGGAAGGGGTTAAAATGGGATGGACGGTAAAACCGCGCGGATCCATATAGTTAACCATTTTTTTGACTAAAGTTCCCTTGCCTGCCGCCGCCCAACCTTCCAAAACCACCACCACGGGTAATTTACATTCCCAACAGGACTGCTGTAGCGATCGCAGTTGTTCCATTAAATCTTTAATTTGTGATTGATAAGTTTCCTTGTCAAGGGAAAGAGATAGATCGAGGGGACTTAACATGATGGTCAAATAAAAGCAAAATTAGGGTATAAAGTTATAGACAAGTCAATTTCAAATAGGTATGATCGCGTGTCTCAAGTTAAACCTACCATTCTCGTTACTGGCGGTGCGGGTTATATTGGTTCCCATGCGGTTCTAGCGCTCAAAAATGCCGGTTATTCCGTCATCGTACTCGATAATTTATCCTACGGTCACGCCGAAATCATTAAGGATATATTAAAAGTTGAGTTAATTGTCGGTGATACCAGGGATCGATCGCTGCTGGATAATTTATTTGCTAGTCGTGATATTGCCGCTGTCATGCACTTTGCCGCTTTTATTGCCGTGGGGGAATCGGTGCAGCAACCGGCTATTTACTATCAAAATAATGTTAGTGGTAGTCTGACTCTTTTGCAAGCGATGATCGCCGCCGATGTGAAGAAATTTGTTTTTTCTTCTACCTGTGCTATTTATGGAATGCCGAAAGAAATTCCGATGACGGAAAATCATCCCCATCATCCCCTTAGTCCCTACGCTGCCAGTAAGGAAATGGTGGAACAAATTCTTCGGGATTTTGATTCGGCCTACGGTTTAAAATCGGTGGCTTTCCGTTATTTTAATGCTTCAGGAGCCGATCCCAGTGGTTTATTAGGGGAAGATCACCAACCGGAAACCCATTTAATTCCCCTGGCTTTATTAACTGCCCTGAAAAAACGGGATTCCCTGTCAATTTTCGGCACGGATTATGATACTCCCGATGGCACTGCTGTTCGCGATTATATCCATGTCAATGATTTGGCACAGGCTCACGTTTTAGGCTTAGAATATCTCTTAAATGGGGGCGAAAGTAATGTGTTTAATTTGGGCAATGGTAACGGTTTTTCTGTGCGTGAAGTGATTGAAACAGCGCAAGCAGTAACTGGTTTAGATATTCCCGTAATCGAAAGTCCCAGAAGGGCAGGTGATGCCCCCATTTTAATCGGCAGTAGTGATAAAGCTAAACAGGTTCTCGGTTGGCATCCCCAATATGCCGATCTCAAGGTAATAGTTGAACACGCCTGGAATTGGCATCAAAAAAGACACGCTTAACAGTAAAAAACTGCTAGAGGCTGATAGTTTACTGTTATAAGCTTCCCTAGAATCCTCTCGAATACAATGGTATGAATAACCAAATAATCTTAATATTTATCGGCTTGACTTTTTTAGCAAGTTGTGCTGATAGTAAACAGTTTCAATGTCAAAAAATCTATCGGATTGCCAACGAAGTGGCCCAAGAAACCAAATCCTTAACCAACGGTCAAGGGAGAGAAATTGACCAAAAAAGTTGGCTATTAGCCGCCGATAAAATCGAACAGGGTGCGGAAAATATGAAAAAATTAGCAGTGAAAGATCCAGAACTAGAGAAATATAAAATCGCTTTCGCTCAAGTCTATGAAGATTATGCCACTGCCACTCGTGAAATAATTCAAGTTATCGAAACTCGCAATAAAAACGGGGCAAAATTAGCACAGGAAAAGGTAAGAAAAGCCGGACAATTAGAAAAAGAAACTGGCGAAGCTTTTAATACCTATTGTCAAGCACAGTAAAGCAGTTATCAGTTAGCAGTTATCAGTTAGCAGTTAGCAGTTAGCAGTTAGAAGGTGTTGGGGTTTTGGGGTATTAGTTGAAATTTCCCCATCTCCCTATCTCCCCATCACCTCACTTCTGTACTTTAGGGTTTAATTGCGTACAAAGTGCCGACATTTTTACTGCGAGGCATCCTGGAAAAGATGATAAAACCGAAGTCTTGCAGATGTTTGACTAAAGCATCGGGACCCTTGTTATGCCACTCCATCATGATAATTTTGATCTGTCCCAATTGACCAGTTGCCGCTAAAGAATCGAGGATTTCGTATTCGGAACCTTCACAATCAATCTTGGCAACTATATCGATATCGGGATAGTCAGAGGTAATACCTTTAAACACATCGGTGAAAGGTTTAAGAATTAAATCGGCTGTAGCTGTTTGTTTCGAGGCAAAAGGTTTTAATTGGTTGTCAATACCAGAAATACCAACACTACCTTTCACGGTGTAATCGTATTCGACTTGAATAATTTCATCCCGAGCGCCGACTCCATAATCAAAAGCTTTAATCTTCTCCGCTAGATTAGGATTGAGGGCAAAATTTCTTAAAGCTTGGTCGTAGGTAGCCTTAAAAGGTTCGTAACTATAGACAGCTTTCACATTAGCTCGATTGGCAAAAAAGAGACTAGCAAAACCCGTATTCATACCAATATCAATCGCTACACAGGGCTTATCATAGAGGAAATTATATACACCTAAAAGGAAAATTTCATGGGCGATATCTAAATCCTGTCCCGTCTCGATAATTAACTTAACTCCATCGATCTCGATAATTAATTCCTGCTGCTCATCGATATAAAATTTACAATCAGCCAGAGCTTTTAAGGCGTTAGCTTTGTTAAAAACTTTACTACCCAAAAGAAAATCATGCTTATTTTTGCTTAAACTGACCCCTAAAGGTTTATAAAAAAGTTGACCAGATTTAGCATCATATTCCACATAATTAGGACTAATATTATGCTCTGCCAACTGACTAGACCAATATTTATCGGTAATATGGGGATAAGTCTTAAATTGCCGATAGCGTTTATGAGCATCTAACAGTTTTTGGTAAAGCATTGCTTGTCTAGCCTCAATTCTTGAGGGTTGCTGGGAGTAATTTTATGGACAAGTCTGACAAAGTTTGATAGGCTTGTCAAGAAAATCCCTCGTCTCTGAGCATCAGAAGTCAGGAAACCCATCTCAGACAAGGTAACACAGACCATCAGGAGTTAACAAGCCTTGAATTACTCTGATTTTATATTTTGGTGGATATTAATCCTTTTTAGCGTTCCTTTCTTAACGGCGCGCTATATAGCGAAGTCCTTCAATCTCTGGCGAGGTGTTTTTGATGGGGTCGGATTAGCGGCACTGTCCCTGATCCTATTCTATTACGCTAGTCGTACCAGTTTCCTCGTTTTCATCGTTTCCCTAGCCTTTAACTACATTATGGTCTGGCTAGTGCTGAAAATCGGCGGCTGGAAGGCGAATCTCCTAGCCACTATCGTTATCGTCATTGATATTCTCGTCCTCGCTTACTTCAAGTATTTCGGCTTTTTTGTGCAGGAAATCATCGGATTGTTCGTTTCTCTCCCCCCTAACTGGAAGGAACTTTCTCCGATTCCCGTGCCTAGCCAAATACCGCCGGGGGTGTCCTTCTATACCTTCCAGATGGTGGCTTTCGTGGTGGACTCCCTACGCGAAAAGAAAAAGAAACCCCTAGCCGTCCTCGATTATGTCAATTTTATCTCCTTTTTCCCCCAAATTGTCGCAGGTCCGATCGAGCGTCGCCGGGATTTATTACCACAAATGGAGGGATTTCGCCTCAAATTTACAGGAGAAAACTTCGAGAAGGGTTTGCGTTGGCTTTCCCTCGGTTTATTTATGAAATTTGTCCTCGCCGATAACATTGCGCCCTACATCGAATTAGATAAGATGATCGACAATGCTTGGTATATCTGGTTTGAGGCCTTTTTATTCACCCTGAGAATCTATTTTGACTTCGGCGGTTATAGCTTTATTGCTGTCGGTTTAGCCTATTTTGTCGGGGTTAGATTAGAATTAAACTTTTTAGCACCCTATACATCCCAAAGTATTAACGAATTTTGGCGACGTTGGCATATTACCCTTAGCACCTGGTTTCGGGATTATGTGTTTTTACCCCTGATGGGTTCCAATAAAAATTGGGCGCCTTTTTATCTATTTATCACCTTTACTCTTTCAGGTTTCTGGCACGGTGCGGCTTGGAATTTTATCTTTTGGGGTGCTTACCACGGGGCATTATTATTATTACTGCGTTATCTAGGCCGACCTTTCTATGCTTTCGTCGGAAAATACGTTTCTCAGCCGCAAATTCTCTCCTGGGCTTTAACGCAATTGGCGGTCATTTTTGGTTGTCTCTTTTTCATGGAGGTTAACACCAGAAGATTAATCGGCAAAATGCTGGTTATTGCCAATCCTTTCAATTATTCCTTAGCTAATATCGGTGAGATTTTTAGTTCCTATAGTCTTAATCAAGGAGCAGTTTTAAGCGTTGCTTTAGTTCTTGGTATCATTGTTTTAATCCTCGAACATTTGGCTATTGCCCAGAAAAAATTTGAATATGAACTATTGTTATCGCCTTGGCTGTCTAAAATATTGCTATGTTTAACTATTCTCCTAGCTTCCACTAATACCGGTGACTTTATTTACTTTGAATTCTGATGAATACTAAATCCTTTAACCCTTTCCCCTGGTTAGCTTCTGTGGGAGTCGCTTGGTCCCTCGGCTTTGTTTATAATGTCATCTACGGCGGCGAATTAAGCTGGTTGCGGATGATGTACGAGGAAAAATCAGCGATCGCAGCAAAGGTCGAAGGACAGCGGCGTTTAATCGTCACGGCGGGATCGGGGGCGCATTATAGCATAAATTCGGAATTAATGGCCAAAGAATTGGGAATGCCCGTGGTTAACTTCGGTTTACAGGGGGATATCGGCTTAAATGTCATTGCCGCTATGATTCTCGAAAAAGCGCGCCAAGGGGACGTAATTCTGCTGATTCCCGAATATCTCATGCTCATGGATGAGGACGGTTTTAATCGCGGCGAAGGACTTTGGGGATCCGCACCTTTTAGCGTCGCTATTGGCAAACCGGGGTTAGGTGGGATACCTCTAAAAACCATGATCGAGGATACTTGGTTATTAGGTATTCCGGGGATGCGTCCAGTCACTAAATCGATGGTTGATTTATTCACCAAAGGCAGAATGACGGGTTATCTTTCCGATCCGATTACTAATACAGGTGATCCGACTATAGTTAAGGAAAGAACGGGGAAATGGTGGCAAATGACCTTTGATACCGCTGCTTCTCCTCACTCGATTAAAGTTATTGAAAAACTCAAGAAAGATTTAGAAGCAAAAGGAGCGACTTTAGTGGTTTCTTTGCCCTGGGTTTATGCTAAAAATGAGGGTAAAACCGTTGCTAATATTCGCAAATCTGCTGAAGAATTAAGTCGGGTTGTGCCAACAATTTATGACCCAAAAGACTTGAATATTAAGACCGATTCTACTATTTTTGCTGACACTCACTATCATCTTTTACCCCCGGCGAGAATTATTCGTTCAGAACAATTAGTTTCGGAACTGAAACCCATCCTAAACACAACTGAGAATAAAAATCCATGAATAAACCTATAACTAAGATTTGCATTCTGGGGGGTGGTTTTGGAGGGTTATATACGGCACTCGATCTGAGTCGATTAACAGCAGTAAAATCATGTCAATGGCAAATAACTTTAGTCGAACCAAAAGACCATTTTCTCTTTACTCCCCTTCTCTATGAACTAATTACAGGAGAATTGCAACGCTGGGAAATTGCCCCTTCCTACCGTCAATTATTAACAGGAACTCAGGTTAATTTAAAAACTCAAAAAGCTAGTAATATTGACTTAAACAATCATCAAGTATATTTAGAAAATGAGGAGGTTATAGATTATGATTACCTCGTTTTAGCGGTGGGAGTGCGGAATCGTTGGCCGGCTATACCGGGGTTAGCCGATTATGGGCTAACTTTTCGGAGTTTAGAGGATGTGGAAAGATTACAAACGGCAATTCATGACTTAGAAACTCAAGGAAAATCTTCAATTAATTTAGCAATTATTGGCGGCGGTCCCAATGGAGTAGAATTAGCCTGTAAGGTAGCTGATCGTTTAGGAAAAAAAGGCAAAGTTCATCTAGTGGAAAGGAACGAGGAAATACTGCAAAACTTCCCTAAATCGGTGCGTGTTGCTTCCTATCGTTCCCTTTTAGCCAAGAATGTTAGTCTCTATTTAAACACGGGATTAAAGGAAGTTAACGCTAATTCCATAACCGTATTTAAAGATAATATAAATGAGGTTATCCCCATTGATTTATTATTGTGGACAGCAGGAACTGAGGCACAGGATTGGATCAATAATTTAGATTGTCAGAAAACAGCACAAGGCAAATTATTAACCCGTTCCAGTTTACAATTAATCGACTATCCCGAAGTTTTTGCCGTTGGGGATATAGCCGAAATTTATCCTAGTAAACAGGTAATTCCTGCCACAGCACAAGCAGCCTATCAAGCAGCCAGTGTAGTAGCCAAAAATATCTCGGCAGTGATTAGAAAAAAATCGCTCAAATCCTATTATTATCTGCATTTAGGTGATATGTTAACCTTAGGTAAACAATCAGCCCTTGTCTCCAGTTTTGGCATTAATATTACTGGTAGATTAGCTGATATAATGCGTCGATTTGTCTATATACTGCGTTTACCCAGCAAACGTCATCAATTGAAAGTGTTTCAACATTGGGCAAAAAAAATTCTTCTCCGACTCCGTTATTCACAAGTGTTATCTAAACAACCGATTGAATCAAAAAATACTCGTTAACTGTAGTTAAAATCCATGAAAAACTTTCTCAAAAGTATGGCAGCACCTTGGCAAGCAATCCCAGAGATTCTCAAAAACCTTAAGTCTCTGAATAGTTCCTCCTCAAAATATCAAGATATACTAACAGAGTTACAAATTGACAATTATCTGCTAGAAAACTTGTATAAAAACCCAAAATATGATAGCCCTAAAAAACTAAACCGCTACGAATTTAAGGTTTTTTCGCAAGCGGGAGAAGATGGCATTACTAGCGAAATTTTTAATCGCATTGGAACCACAAATAAATTCTTTGTGGAATTTGGAGTTGGCAACGGTTTAGAAAATAATAGTACCTATTTGTTAGTGAAAGGATGGCAAGGTTATTGGATTGAAGGCAGTGAGCGATTTTGTAAAAGTATTCGCCAATCTTTTGAAGATTTAATTGCTAAGCAACAATTAACTTTAAAAAATACTTTTATCACTGCCGAAAATATTGAAGACTTGTTTCGAGAGGGCAATGTACCGACAGAATTAGATTTATTATCCATTGATATTGATGGTAATGATTATTGGGTCTGGCAAGCAATTACTAATTATCGTCCCCGGGTGGTAATTCTTGAATATAATGCTATTTATCACCCCGAATCCAGTTGGGTGATGCAGTATAATCCCAGTCACCAATGGAAATATAATAGTCATATGGGATCAAGTTTGAAAGCTTTAGAAAAACTTGGTCATCAAAAGGGTTATAAACTGGTGGGTTGTAGTTTTTCGGGAGTGAATGCTTTCTTTGTGCGAGAAGATTTACTCGGAGATAATTTCTGTTCCCCTTTTAGTGCTGAAAATCATTACGAACCCGCGCGCTATTTTCTTTGTTCCCAAAAAGCTGGACATCCTCGCGCTTTTGGCAAATTTAAGACTATATGAGTCAGGGAAATTAACCGATAATTAATAACTTGTTGGAGCAGGTTAATTTAAGCAGCAACCAGGGTGAGAGCATCTTAAACGCTATTGACAATTGGCCAATTTTGTGATCCGTTTGCTGTGCGGGTATTTCAAGTGATACCAGTCAATCAGAATAGTCACGAAATCGACCCATTTGGTCGATTTTTGCTTAACAATTGAGATGGGCAATTTTCCTCAAATATGTCTGAATCGTCCTCTGGGTAAGCAACTCACCTAAAGTTCATTTTGTCAAGGATTGTTAAGATGCGCTTACCCTGTCCTCCTCTAGACCGTCTCCCGTCTCCTAATCTAAGAGAAGATTTTTGATTTTTGCAGGAGATATAATCAATCTATCGATTTTGACCCCTAAAAGCTGACAGCGGACGACGGAAATTGATTGCGGCAAAAAGCGCAAAAATGATTACAATCGATACAAAATATCAACGACTAGGATTAAATGGCTACTCATATTGTTACTGGTGTCGCGGGTTTTATCGGTTCTAACTTGGCAGAAAAGCTTTTAGAACAAGGAGATCAGGTGATCGGTATCGATCAATTTAACGATTATTACGACCCCAGTTTAAAGCGCAAAAATGCCCATATTCTAGCAAAATATCCCGAATTTAAGTTAATTGAAGCGGATATACAAGCCCTCGACTGGAGACAACTGTTGCCAGGAGTAGAAGTATTATTTCATCAGGCAGCCCAAGCGGGAGTCAGAGCAAGCTGGGGTGATGGATTTCGTCAATATACCGAAAGAAATATAAATGCTACTCAAATTATTCTTGAGGCCGCTAAGGAAACCCCTTCTTTACAACGGATGGTTTTTGCTTCCACCTCCTCGGTGTATGGCAACGCGGAAACGATGCCGACTCCGGAAACCCTTTGTCCCCAACCAGTTTCACCCTACGGCATCACCAAATTAGCGGCAGAAAGACTCTGTTGGCTATATCACCAGAATTTTAACGTTCCCGTCACTGCCTTGCGTTATTTCACCGTTTATGGACCGCGGCAACGTCCCGATATGGCTTTCCATAAGTTTTTTCAAGCAGCGATCGCGGGTAAACCAATCGGCATCTACGGGGATGGCAAACAAACCCGCGATTTTACCTTCATTAGCGATGCTGTAGCCGCCAATTTAGCCGCTGCCGTCGTGCCGGAAGCGGTGGGTGAGGTGTTTAATATTGGTGGTGGTAGTCGCGTGGTATTGCTGGATGTCTTGGATACCATGGAAAAAGTCATCGGTAAACCGATCAAGCGATCGCATCAAGGATTGGCCCGGGGAGATGCCCGTCACACCGCCGCCGATGTCACCAAAGCGCGTACTATTCTAGGTTATAACCCCCAAGTCTCTTTAGCCGAAGGATTAGCCCAAGAATGGCAGTGGATTCAGGGATTATATTGTTAAGTTAATTAGGGTCTGTTGAAAAAGTTTGTTGGTGGGGGCAGGGTGTGGGGTGTGGGGTGTAGGGTTTTACCCATTTTCAGGCGGTCAATTACCTAATTTTCAGGGAAAAGTGCCTAAATTTCCCCCCGATCACTCCCATGCCCGGCACTTTTTGATTTCAAAAAGTCTAAAAGTCTTACCCAACAAAGTTTTTAGCTTTATTCAGCAGACCCTACATATATAACCCATCGGGGAAGGGAGGGAGACGCTGACTTTTGCCATTGCCAGGTGGAACCTTGGCACGAGACAAGAGAATCGAGTCGCCCCCACCCTACTGTTCCTATTTCCGTTTCTTCAGGCTAGAAGCTAACCCTAATCCTCCCAATCCTAACAAGGCAACCACAGAACCCGGTTCAGGGACGCTAGTGGGTGGTGGAGAAGTAGTCCCCTCAAGGCTAAATTGGTAAGGGCCATCCGTAGGAAAAGAATCCCAACTTCCCCCTTGACTGTTACTTTTAACGAAACCATCACCAATCGTCCAACCAGGGAGTCCTGTTTGAGCGGCAGATGAGGTATACCCCCAAATATAAGACCCAGTACCACTTGAAATACCACTGACTAACCAGTAAGTGGTATTAGCGGCTAATGTGTACGGAGTAGCCAGGGTAAAGGTGTTATTGGCGAGAGAGGTGGTAATGGAAGCCGGGTTAGTAAAACTGGTTAGCTGAGTGCCGGGGGTTCCACTGCTGTTGCTATAGAGACGAACAAACAAGTTGGGATCGGCGGTGTTTTCTCCGAACAAAAGAGTAGCAGAATTAAGGTTATAACTGCTACTGCCAGTTGTAAAGCTTGATCCTTGCCAAACGTTAATGGCTACATCTCCTGTGCCATTATTTCCTTGAGATAAGTTCTCAACGAGGGTGACAGCAGAAGCTTGTTGTCCTAAACCTAGGGAAAGAAGGAGAGCAAGGCTACCCCCCCCCGATTTTTGCCAGAATTTGCTGATTTTTGGTCATTTTTCCAATTTAAGGTTAAGAAGGTTGAAATTGTTCTTGATTGATGGTCTATCTTCTGAGCATCTGCTCGGAAAAAAGGTTTGTAGTAACTTAGCGCAGATTAACTCGCTAGGTTGTACGGCCTCGTCCGCAGAATATAGAATTTAGTGTAGAAATGTCAAGTTTTTAAGATAGGTAGATGATAAGTAGGGTTTGCGGCAAAAAGTTTGTTGGTGGGGGCAGGGTGTGGGGTGTGGGGTGTGGGGTGTGGGGTGTGGGGTTTTACCCATTTTCACGCGGTCAATTACCTAATTTTCAGGGAAAAAGTGCCTAAATTTCCCCCCGATCACTCCCATGCCTGGTACTTTTTGATTGACAAAAGGTCTAAAAGTCTTATCCAACAAGGTTTTTAGCTTTATTCAGCAAGCCCTAATTATAACCAGCTACTTATATGGGAGCGATCTTTCTTTGTGTTCTTTGTGTCTTTGTGGTTCCTTCCTTTACCCACCCAAGAGAGCCGGTGAGAAGATGGAAAATTAGTTAACCTTTTGGCAATTATCTGGATGACTAAAAATAAAAGAGTGCTGATTTTAGGGGGAACGGGGGAAGCGGCGGCATTAGCGGCTAAAATTGCGACAATTCCGGGTATAGATGCCATCGCTTCCTTTGCCGGTCGCACGAGAGAACCGATTACTCTCACAACTCCTTCTCGCCGGGGGGGGTTTGGTGGTGCCGCCGGGTTAGCCAATTATCTACGCCAAGAAAGCATTGATTGTTTAATTGATGCCACCCATCCCTTTGCCGCACAAATTTCCTTTAATGCCGCTCAAGCCGCCTCGGATTGTGGTATTCCTCGATTAATCTTAAGTCGTCCAGCTTGGGAAAAAGTATCTGGAGATAATTGGATTGAAGTAGAAAACAATCAAGCGGCAGCGAATATTTTATCGGGGTTAGCGCCGCGAATATTTCTCACTATTGGTCGGCAAGAACTGGCAAGTTATGCACATTTAAACAATATCTGGTTTTTGATGCGGATGATCGACCCGCCAGAAGCGGATGCCATCGTACCGGTTGGAAAATTATTGTTGGAACGGGGGCCTTTTTCTTTGCAGTCAGAGCGCTCTCTTTTACAAGAATATAAGATTGGGGCGATCGTGAGTAAAAATAGCGGCGGTGATGCCACCTACGCCAAAATTATCGCCGCTAGAGAGTTGGGAATAACCGTGGTCATGGTACAACGTCCACCTGTACCTGAAGGAGAAAAAGTGGCAGATGTTGAAAGTGTCCTAGCATGGTTAGAAAAAAGATGGCTCTCTTGATTTTTCTGGGAAAATCATCGAAAATCGGTAAAACCCCACACCCCACACCCTGCCCCCAAGAAAAACTTTTTGCCGCAAACCCTAAGTAGGTTACAGTTTTTGAAAAATGGTATTAGTACGGCTCAAATTTTACGCGAATACATTAAGCGACTACCAAAACCAAAAGAGTAACAGGCAATTCTTCGCTCACCCCAAGGAGTGAAACTCCTCATTGCCGCGGTGGAACTTCCCCACCCCGCTAGGTGTCCGGGTGGGGACTGACGCGGAATCGTTCACCCTAATTTCGGTAAACCCATACTATAGTTCTGTACTCTGGCGTTGAGATTATAGCTAATTTCGCCTTTTTGCAGGAGAGAACGGATAAAATGTTCTAGATCTGAACCGATGCGACGGAGATTATATTCGCTCAGTTCTTCCCCATTGTAGGATTCTACCAATTCATCAAACTTACTATAAACCTTATTGAGAGCCACTTCTTCCCAATTAAATTCATTATCGGGATCCACATCAAGAGTCAAAACATTGTTACTCTCGATTAATTGATTATTTTTTACTTCAGCCGTATAAATGCGAATATGACGGGTCGTGGATTTTAACAGCATGGAATCTTCAGGGTAAGTTAGACGCTATGTCTAAGATTTTGCCATGATTTGCGGCAATGGGGAATTGGGAATTATAAATTATGAATTATGAATTATGAATTATGAAGTGGGGAGTGGCAAGTGGCAAGTGGCAAGTGGCAAGTGGGGAGCGGGGAGAATAAATAAGAATAATCTCCTGTCTCCCGAATACTGTTTACGGATTGACCAGAAACGTGATACTATAATAGATTGCAGTATTTAAGCAGAGATCACGAGTCCTATGGCCTTAACCCAGACCAAAAAACAAGAACTAATCAGCCAATACCAGGCCCACGAAACCGATACAGGATCATCGGAGTTACAGGTAGCTTTCCTAACCGAGAGAATCAACCAACTGACCGAACACCTGAAAGCTAACCCGAAAGACCACGCTTCCCGTCGGGGATTACTCCAGATGATCGGTCGTCGTCGGGGACTGTTAACCTATATCCAGAAGAAAGATCAACAACGTTATCAAACCCTGATTGGTCGTCTCGGAATTCGCCGTTAAGCTTACCCCCTTTGCATCCCTACCATGGCCTCTGAATCGAAATCGACGGAGAAAAAAGAGCGTCTTCCCTTTGAGCCGCGCCAAAATAAGCGAAAAACCCCGAAAATTGCCCCTAGTCCCGTGCCACCGCCGATAAAGAATCGCTCCGAGGAAACCAGCTTAAAGGCAATTCCGCAAGCGGTCAGTCAACGGATGGCCAAACGGATGGCGGTATTTTGTGGCATTCCGACAGTATTGGGGATAACTTCCTTTTTTGGCTTCTACTGGATTATTAGCCACGATCTTCTCGAAATCCCTTCCTACGTCGCCATGCTCGTCAGTTTAAGCCTATTTGGTCTAGGTTTTATCGGTCTGAGTTATGGCATCTTCTCCGCTTCTTGGGACGAGGATCGGGTGGGGGATTGGCTAGGATGGCAAGAATTTCAAGCTAATTTTGGCAGAACGATCGCTGCTTGGCGGTCCGGCAAAAAAGAAGTGGAAGAAAAATAGATAACCTCTAGAAATCGTCAACAATAGAGATTAAAGAAAAAAATAAAGGGTTAATGCCATGATTATTGTCATGAAAGTTGGTTCCCCGGAAATTGAAATCGAGCGCGTCAGTGCTGAATTCGAGGCATGGGGATTAAGTCCTGAAAAAATCGTCGGTAAGCATAAAGTCGTCATCGGTTTAGTCGGAGAAACCAGGGAATTAGACCCCCTACAAATCCAAGAACTAAGCCCTTGGATCGAAACCGTCCTGCGAGTCGAACAACCCTTCAAACGCGCCTCTTTAGAATACCGTCACGGGGAATACAGCGAGGTTTTAGTCCCCACTCCTAACGGTGTTATCCCCATCGGCAGAAATCATCCCGTTAGCATTGTCGCCGGCCCCTGTTCGGTGGAAAATGAGGCGATGATCGTGGAAACTGCCAAACGAGTGGCGGCAGCCGGAGCGCAATTCCTCCGCGGTGGCGCCTACAAACCCCGCACTTCTCCATACGCTTTCCAAGGTCACGGGGAAAGCGCTTTGGAATTACTAGCGGCGGCTAGAGATGCCAGTGGTTTGGGTATTATTACGGAAGTAATGGACGCGGCGGATCTCGATAAGATTGTCGAAATAGCCGACGTGGTGCAGGTGGGGGCCCGCAATATGCAGAATTTTTCCCTCCTGAAAAAAGTTGGGGCGCAACCGAAACCAGTCCTACTCAAGCGCGGCATGGCGGCCACTATTGAAGATTGGTTGATGGCGGCAGAATATATCCTCGCGGCAGGAAATAGCAATGTCATTCTCTGCGAACGCGGTATCCGCACCTTTGACAGTAAATATACTCGTAATACCCTAGATTTATCCTGTATTCCCGTTTTAAGAACTTTAACTCACCTGCCGATCATGATCGATCCTAGCCACGGTACGGGTAAATGGGAATATGTACCGACCATGGCCATGGCTTCCCTGGCAGCTGGGGCCGATTCCTTGATGATCGAGGTGCATCCTAACCCGGCCAAGGCCCTATCTGATGGGCCGCAATCCTTGACTCCCGACCGGTTCGATCGATTAACTCAGGAGTTAGCGGTCATCGGTAAGACGATCGGGCGTTGGCCCCAGGTTCCAGCACTGGTTTAATAAGATAATAAGGGGGTGAATCAACCCCCTTTTTTGGGCATAAATTTCGCTTTTCGGGGCAGTTATGGTGACAGTTCCTCTGGAGTTAAATACTGAGCAAATTAGGGGCGAAAAACGGGTAGTTTTTAATCATCTCAGTTGGTTATCCTATCGGCAAATTTTACAGGCCCTAGGGGAAAATAATCGCGCCCATTTATTTTATGATCGTGGCACTTTAGAGATTACTATGCCCCTAGAAG
>NZ_JADBUP010000133.1:0-8477 GCF_020245605.1 Microcystis sp. M061S2
ATATCTCTGACCAGAACCGTACCGGCTGCCGTGCCGTCACTCTTCCACAATTCCTCACCGTTTACGCTGTCAAAAGCAGCGAAGAACAGGGTGTTACCCACTGCCGTTAGATTGCGGGGGGCGGAGCTAGAGTAACCGGGGCGGATATCTTTGACCAGAACCGTGCCGGCCGCCGTGCCGTCGCTTTTCCACAATTCCCAACCGTTTACGCCGTTATCGGCAATGAAGTACAGGGTATTACCCACTGCCGTTAGATTGCGGGAGTCGGAGCTAGAGGAACCAGGGCGGATATCTCTGACCAGAACCGTACCGGCCGCCGTGCCGTCGCTCTTCCACAATTCCTCACCGTTCACGCCGTCATTGGCCGAGAAGTACAGGGTATTACCTACTGCTGTTAGATTGCGGGGGTAGGAGCTAGAGGAACCGGGGCGGATGTCTCTGACCAGAACCGTACCGGCCGCCGTGCCGTCGCTTTTCCATAATTCCCCACCGTTAACCCCGTCCTGGGCCTGGAAGTACAGGGTACTGCCCACCGCCGTTAGAGTATTGTTGTAGATAAAGGGGTTATAGAAACCGGGGCGGATATCCTTGACCAAAACTGTACCAGCCGCCGTGCCGTCGCTCTTCCATAATTCATAACCGTTAACGCCGTCATTGGCCCGAAAGAACAGGGTACTACCCACTACCGTTAGAGCGCCGGGGGCGGAGCTAGAGTAACCGGGGCGGATATCTTTGACCAGAACCGTGCCGGCCGCCGTGCCGTCGCTTTTCCACAATTCCCAACCGTTAACGCCGTCATTGGCAGTGAAGTACAGGGTGTTACCCACTGCCGTTAGAGAGGAGGAGAAGGAGTTAGAAGAACCGGGGCGGATATCTCTGACTAAAAAAGGGGTTGACATGACTTTTTCCTGAATAAAGGGTGAAAATTTTAAAATCGCCGTTTCCCGCACTTGGGACGGCCCTAGTCATTACCATGCCAAGAAGCGGCTCAATCATCGCCGTCAGCGTTGGGTTTCATTCTTCAACCCAACCCACGTTCACCTCTGGTATAGATTAGAATCGATTATTAACATTGATTTTTACTTATGATTTATTATGGTTTCAGTGGGTATTAATGGGGGTTATTATAAACAAACCAATCAATATTATTTATAAAGTTTTTTGAACGGCTCTTCTGGTTTATGTGTGGAAACGAGGTCTATTCTCGCGAAACAGGTGCAAGATTTTGAGAGAATCGTGCTTCAAAACCTTGCGTCTTTATCGGCCTGCGTCCTGTAGGGGCGAAGCATTCGGATAAAAAATCTACGGTTTCACCGATAGGTTATTGCCCGAATGCTTCGCCCGTACTTTTTGCCGCAAACCCTAGATAGAGTCCTATAGCAGCGGGCAGAAGGTAGTATTTTCGCCGCTTTTGACCCCTTTTAGAGAGATTCTTCCCTCACGGAACCATCTTCTTGCACCCAGGCGAGATTTTTAATCATCCGATCGCGGGCATAGGTGCGAATTTGTGCCTCGCTGCGACCCCCTAAATCGATCGCCACCCTCAGATTCGGATCACCGGTGCGAAGGGAGCGAGCCTTACTAAAAGTCGCTATCTGGGCGTTATTACCCAAAGGGATAAGCAACCAGTCGAGGGGGGGAGCTTGAGTGGGTAAAGTCTGCCCTGATAATAGACTTTCGTGCAGTTCTTCGATATTTAGGGAAAAACCGATACCCGGAGCCGATTGGCCCTGGGGATGAAAAACGCCCAATAATTGATCATAGCGTCCGCCCTGGCCTAAAATACTGAGATTTTGCTGGTGATCACTAACCGCTTTAAAAACGATGCCGGTGTAGTAATCAAAGGTTTGAATCAGACTTAAATCGAGAATTAGGGGGAAAGGACTAGAGCGATCGGCATTAAGCAGCTCTACTAGGGATTTAAGGTTATTAACGGCTTTTTGGGCTGATTCTTCCTGGGCTAATACTGCCACTTGTGCGAGGACATCGTGAGGATTACCGCGCAGGTGAAATAATTGTCGGGCTTGCTGCCGGAGGATTTCGTTAGGATAGGGAAGATTTTCGAGGCTAACGTAGTCGAGGAGGGCTAAACAGCGTTTCACCTGTTCGCGTAAGGGATCTGGAAAGGGAGAAAGTAGCGAACGAGTCAAACCCGCTTCTCCTAAAATAATCTGCCAGTTAGGGACGGCCAAACTATCGAAACAGTCGGCCAGGAGCAGTAAAATCTCGGCATCAGCTAGTAAACCGCCAGAAAAGAGCAGTTCTACCCCCGCTTGATAGAATTCCACTTGACGACCGTGATAACTGGCGCTAGGGCGACGAAAAACGTTAGCCCGATAACAGAGACGTTGGGGATAGGACTCCCCACTCATGCGGGTGACGGCACTGCGGGCAATGGAAGCGGTTAATTCAGGGCGTAATCCCGATAGTCCTTGACTATCCCCGTGGAGTTGGATCACGGTGCTGGGATCGATCGTACCGCCTGCGGTGAGGGTATCGAGCCATTCAATGGTGGAGGTGACGATCCTTTGATAGCCCCAACGTTGAAAGACAGACTGAAGGCGATCGTTAATCCAGCCTTTTTGGGTAACTTCTAGGGGTAATAAATCCCTTGTCCCCGCCGGGGGTTGATGAATCATGGGAGTTTGCTAATCAAAATCGGTGGCACTGGTCAGTCCTATTTCTTTTTACCACCAAATCGAGACCAAAAACCGCCCTTGCGCTCTCCTTCCTCTTTTTGTTCTTTCTGGTCTGGCATTTCAATCTTAGAATTAACTACTTTATCTAGTTCCCGTTTGCACTTAATCACCGTCGCATCTTGGGGGCTGGTTTTCCAGGCCCGGTTGATATGAACCCGGGCCATGGACAGTTGATTTTGTCGCAGGTAGGCTAAACCGATCAGGGCGTGACAGATGCCATTATCCGGTTCTTGCCGCAGGGCATCGCGCAATTCTCGCAAAGCTTGGGCGGGGTTATTTTCGTCAAGAGAGGCTTGGGCGCGGCGAATATAGGCTTCTAGTGGCGATTCCTTGCTTTTAGTCCGAGCTGACGTGGTGAAAGCTGCTTTAACTAACTCGGACTGGTTAGTATTGCTCTGGGAGATAAAGACTTTCGGGCTGGTTTTCTTGTTGCCCCGACCTTCGGTTAAGATCAGATAAACCAGATTGAGTTCACTGAGTTGGCCGATTTTCTGATAGGTATTTTCCAGGGCTGTATATTGATCGATCGCCAAAGATTGCAGGATTTTTTGATAGGCTAATTCGTAGTTAGCGCTAGATTGGGCTAGTTTTCTAGCTGGTTCGCTACTGATGGTGATTTTACTCAAATCTCTCCCCATTGACTTGCCCATTTGTGCTAAAACCAGCCGAAATTCTTCGCGAGATGGGTCGCGGCCCAGATGTTCGTAGGCGGGGTTAACTAATTTTGAAAGTAACTGATTAGCCAGTTTCTTTTCATCGGGGGTGTGAGTGCGACAGGTATCGGGATGGAGTTTATAGGCGATTTTTAAGTAACGCTCGCGAATCTCCTCCTGTTCGGCATCGATCGAGACTCCTAAAATAGCGAAATGATCGATTAAATCATATTGAAATAATCCCTGGGAAATTGGAAAAGTCATAGAGAGTATCCTAACTTTAATCGAAATGATAATCGTAATAAATATTAAAAGAATTAAAACTGAAAGCTCCAAGAGGCCGCTTTTTGCAGAGCTTGGCTTAAGGGGGTGTGAATCTGTCCGTTAGTAGCCAGGATTCGCCCCGTTTCTATCAGAAAAGGACTCTCATCGTAGGCGGTAATTTTACCCCCAGCTTCTTCGATCAGAATAACTCCTGCGGCCAGATCCCAGGGATTAATTCCTCGTTCCCAATAACCATCTAAGCGCCCACAGGCCACATCGGTTAAGTCTTTGGCAGCGGAACCGCTGCGGCGTACCCCTTGGGTCAGATGAGTCAGATAACAGAATTCGGCATAATTATTATCGGAGGTTTGACAGCGATCGTAGGCAAAACCCGTCACCAGTAAACTTTTTTCTAGTTCACTGGTCCGGGAGACATGGATGGGACGACGGTTCAGAGTGGACCCCAAACCCTGGGCTGCCCGAAATAGTTCCTTTCTAAAGGGATTATAGATGACTCCCACTGCTGCTTTCCCTGCGATCAGTAGTCCGATGGAGACGACGGATACGGGATAACCGTGGGCATAGTTGGTGGTTCCGTCGAGAGGATCGATCGCCCAGAGATAGTCGCTATCGGTCCCTGGCAGTTTTCCCGATTCTTCCGCTAAAATCCCGTGTTTGGGAAAGTGACGGCCAATAATTTTGAGAATTTCTGTTTCTGCTCGACGATCTATTTCTGTCACTAAATCGCCCGATCGCCCTTTTTCTTCTATTGTCTCGATTTTGCCCCAATTATCGAGGATAATTGTTCCCGCTGCTAGGGCGGCTTCACTGGCAATGTCTAGGTATTTTTCTAATTGGCTGCTGGTATCTAGCACGATTAATCCCGAATCTATTCTTCATCTAAGGGTAAACCAAAACGCACTTTCCCACGGGCAAAAAAGCGACCGAATTGCAATTCATAGACTTCATCTTCGTCCTGGGTGGCCACTTCCAGATCGCCACGGGCATAACTGACACAAAGTAAAGCATAACCTCTGGCTTTTAATTCCGGCGATAGTCCGATCGCTTCTGGTTGGTGGATATCTCCTGACAATACCCTGACCGCGCAGCTGGTACAAGCTCCATTGCGACAGGAAAAGGGTAATTGATAGCCCTGTTTTTCCAGACTGTGCAGTATATAGTTATCCCCTGGAACGGTGGTGACAAATTTTTCGCCGGTCTGACGATTGTGAACGGTGATTTGATGATATTTAGTCATAGTTTAGTTAGCCAGAAATTATAGATGCAATTCTAGATAGTTCTAAATTTAGGGTCTATTTTGGTCAGCAGTCTCGATTATATCATCAATAATTGCTCAAATAGTCATCATCTTTACAATTATCCTTGACAACTGTTAACTTTTCTTGGGTCATTTGTCAATTTTTATGGCTCTTGAAACTTTATCTCTTTTAATCTAACTGCACCGTCGATAATTGAGATTTCCTGGGAGCCAATTTGCACGATCGCATCTAATCCCTTGCCGATAATTTTAACTGCCGGGGGACGACTTTTCTGCACGGTCATCACCAGAAAAAACTCCTCGCTACCCGTGGCTAAAATGCGCTCACCTGTATTAGTTTTCTCTACTTTTAAAGTCACGGGAGTGATAAAAGTTCCCTGCATATTTGCCCCATTTTGAGTGATAGTAAAACTATTTTTTCCGAGGGTGACATTTCCCTGTGTATTCATCACCCAAGTTTTATTAATAAATTCTGGTTCATCGACTTTACCTAATAATTTATCCATCAAGACGAATAATCCAGGAGAACCAGAGGATAGACTGTAATCGACGGCGAAAGAACGAACTAGAGCCACTCCTGCTGGTGGATTAGCTCCTCTAACCATGATTTTATCAGTTTTTAACGTAATTACTCCCGAACCATCGGGACTGGATTGAAAAGCCATCGGTTTTGCTTGGCTCCAAGGCGTGGTTTTCGGGAAAATAACCGTATTTTCCGAGTTCCAGTCACCTTCTGACCCCTCAAAACTCGCCCAATGTCCTCCTAATCCCCAAATTCTCACACTAGCGACATCGGGAAAAGACCATCCCCCCACAAAAGGTTGCTGTTTGAGATAGATACTAGCGACAAAATCCTCTTCATTTTGCCACTGATTACGAAAAGCATAAAATCCCTTTTGTTGATCAACTAAAACCCTGGAAAGTTGGCGAGCGGGATTTTCTGGAGTAAGATTAGATGGATAAGCAGCGAGGAGAAAAGGAGCAATATGGGGATAATGGGGGTGAAAAAGTTGTTTTTCTTGACCTTGTAATCGCCATTTTATTGCTGGTAGCCATGATTTATCGGTAATTCCCAATCCGATAGTTAATAAAGACACTCCTACAAACATCTGATGTCTGCCATAAGCAGGAATCAATAATTGACCATTTTTAGGGACAATTCTGGTTAAATAATGGGGGATTAATTGGGCTGCCGAGGAACCAGTTACTAAGTCTAATCCGAGACTATTTCGATACCCTTGCAGAAAAGGAAAAACAGCGAGAACCATGGGTTCGGTGGTGTATAAATCTCCTTCCGTGCCAAATCCTTGATCGCCGATAGCTGTGATAAAATAGCGTTCGATGTGACGTTTGGCCATTTCCACCTGTGCCGAGGGATAATAGAGAGGATCGGGCGGTAAATCCTCCTTGAGAATCGCTAAACTGGCTAATCCTGCCGCACCTCTGGCCCGCGCATTCCAGTTACTAACTGTGTCTCCATTCCAGCCATTTTTGGGTGAATCGCCTTTGAGAAGTTTTTTACTTTCACTGAATAACCAGCCAGTAATTTCCCGTTGGCGATTTTCTTCCCAAAAATCATAACAAAGATCGTAGGCGAGAGCGACTCCGGCGACAATTGGAGATTGTTCTAAGACTCTCCTTCCCCGATTTTTTCGGGTTTTTTCGAGAATTTCCCAGGCAGTTTCTGCTGATTTTCTATCTTGATTTAAAATTGCTAAAAAACAATGACCTGTGGCATGATAACCACCATTAGGCACATAACCATCGTAATAAATTTTTTCTTGTAAACTGTTGTTTAATTGGGCGATAATAGCTTGACCGATAGGAGTTTTCGCTTTTTCTCTGAGATTAGTTAATTCTGACTTGCGAAAGATTAAACGGGGATGTTCTCGCGGTTGCAGGGGTTGGTGATTAGGGACAGGATTAGGCCACAAAGGGGAAATTGTGCCATTAACTTTGTTTTGTAGTCTTCTTCCCCCTAAAGTGCCTTGATAACTGCCGATAAGTTGGTCTTGGTGGGGGACAATTTCGATATTATAGATAGCTTCCCTGACTTCCGCTTGCCAAGGGTGAGTTTGAATGTTTATTTTCACCTGTAATCGCCAAGCATTGTCTAATTTAATCGTTTTTACCGTACCTTGGTGATCCACTTCTTTATTGAATTTCGGTGCGTATCCCCACACCGACGGCTGACAAACAGATCGATCGCAGCTTAGATCTAGGGTAATATCTTGATAAACGGGTTTATCTTGCCACAGTTTCCAAACACCATGTTTCAGGGTTAAACGAAGGTTGCCGGTTAATAATTGCGGCTCGATGGTTTCCTGACTAGGTGCGCTTGTACCACCTAGCAAAAGTAAGGGAATCGCCGCTAAAAAAGGAGATATTTTCATAGTAAACAAGCAAGGGGAAATATCAGGTATTCTAGGAAGAATAATTTCCAAATAAATTGGTAGAATTGGCTGATTTCGCTTTTATCTTCTAAATTTACTCCGCGACTACGCCACCAAAGAAGAAGAAGTAGGAGCAGATGGGCGACAATGGCCAGAGAAGAATTAATTCCGTTTATCCCCAAGAGACCGACTGCAATCATACCAGCATAACATAGAGAAATTGTCAATAAGGAAATTGTTAAGATTTTTTCTGGTCCGAGAAGGAGGGTAAAAGTGGTAATTTGGTAAATGCGATCGCCGTCTAGGTCTGGAACATCCTTGAAAATAGCGATTGCAACGGTGAAAACAAGAACAAAAGCTGTTAAAACCCAGATCGAGGGATAGATAGACTGATTTTGATTAATAACTGTGTTGTAGTGGCGAAAAAGACCTAAATTGACGATGACACCCCGGACGGTAAAAATACAGAAGGCTGCCCAGAGGGGAAAGCGTTTTAAACGCACTGGAGGCAAGGAATAAGCAGTGCCGATAAGTAAACTAATCCCCACGGTGATTAACAGCCAAAAACCACCGATAAAAGCCATTATAATTGCTAAAATACCGGTAAAACCTACGATCAACCGTCCTGTTAACCGAGAAAATTCGCCCTTGGCTAGGGGAAGCTGGGGTTTATTGATTTTATCGATGTCGATGTCTTCTAACTGATTTAAACCGACGATATAGACATTACCCGCAAGACAAGCGACCCAAGTGAGCAATAAAACTGGCCAATGGCTAAAAAAATCGTTAATATTGCCTAAAGCAATTAAATAAAGACTTAAAACACTTAAGGAAGTGCCGATAATCGTATGGGGACGAGAAAATTTCCAGAGACTCCCTAACCGGTCAAGAAAGTTAGGCTGGGGATGGTTAACTGGAAGAAAAGGAGCTTGATTCATCGGACCTCTTGCTAAAAATCAAAAATTGTCGTGGTTGGTGAGGGGTCGGTCGTCAGTAGTCGGTAGTCAGGAGAATTGGGAATGAATAATAATCAATTAAATGGTCTATTTAGGGTTTGCTGAATAAATGTGAAATGTAGGCAAGGTAGAGGTTTTGTGGCTTTTCTCCCGAAACAGGTGCAAGATTCTGAGAGAATCGTGCTTCAAAACCTTGCGTCTTCATGGTTCCGCGTCCTGTAGGGGCGAAGCAT
>NZ_JADBUP010000134.1:0-13200 GCF_020245605.1 Microcystis sp. M061S2
CAAGGGAACTCAAGGTCAATACACTTGTAATAATCGTTACAAGTTGAGAGTAACGGCGATAGCCACCCCCAGTTTCAGAAATCACAACTCTGGAATTGAAGCGGGGAACGGAAGGCTCCGAGGTGTAACCTAACACCAGAATCGAGACCACTGCCAACCATCCAAGATTAGGCTCGGTTCTGAATGTCCGACCTGAACCATCGTTAATTATCAGCAGTGAAATAGGTTGACACACTGCGTTCAAAAAGAATCAAGGGGAAAAGTAAGGAAATTGGATTTTCACTTACACAGACCTTTAAAAGTACCCCGATGGAGAGGACAAATCTAAAGATGGAACGCCCATATAAACGGAACGGAATAAACCCTTTTAGGCTCTGGGATATTGGTCGAAAAACCCATTAGTGATAAGTGTAAGCGCAAGCCTTCAAGGGTGTGAGATGTAACCAAAAGCCAACGACTGACGGTAATAGTCAGGATACGCTGACGGGTTACGGTTTGTCTGTAAGGATAGGGTTTAGTAGGAGTCTATATGACGAAACCCTTGAGAAAGTAAAGGATTCGGGAAACCGGAAACCACTAAGACTACGAATGTATGGAAGGCTATCAATTGGGCGAAAGTCCAAAGATACGTTTTCAAGCTCCAAAAGAGAATATTCCAAGCGGCTAAATCGGGACAGGATGCAAAGGTTAGAAGGTGGCAACATCTATTAGTGAAATCATACTACGCTCGTCTTTTAGCGGTAAGAAAAGTCACCCAAGATAATCAAGGAAAAAGGAACACTTAAAGCAAAACCGCTAAGGAGGGTATGGATTCCTAAACCAGGAAGGGATGAAAAACGCCCATTAGGAATACCAACCATTAAGGACAGAGCTAGACAAGCGTTGATTAAATCGGCACTCGAACCAGAATGGGAATCAAGAATGGAAGGAACCAGTTACGGTTTCCGACCGGGAAGGTCTGCCCATGATTCAATTGCCAGAATCTACACAAGTATCCGTCTTAGTAATTACTTTGTGTTAGATGCTGAGGTTAATTTCGAGAGACAATTACGCACATCGGCACGAGTGGGAGAATTACGATCGGGTTCTAGGAGAGTGCTATTTAGGGCAATTTGACCTAATAATCCTAGATTATCGACAGTTATTTGCCCCTCTGGATGAGGCGAAAAAAATAGATCAATCTGTCGGGTTTCGTCGGTAATTTCTTTGCTAATTTCTACTTGGCCTAGGGGCGTTAACGAAGGCGGTCGGCGGTCGGCAGCGGGCAGGAGGTTTCATCAATCGAGGCGAAGAAAAAAACGGTAAGATTAGTTAAAGAAAATGATACAAATATATATTGATTAGACAAAAAAAGCTATAAGTAAAAGAAAAGTCAATCTTCCTCAGCCCCATGACGAGAAAAGAACGGCCCTACTCGTGGTTCTCAAGAAAACCCTTAACCTGGCAACAATCGCGGACTATGTGGCGCGATTTATGGTTAGAAGCGTCCCTCGATTTTCCCTATCTAGCTTTGATTGTTAGTTCTTGTGCGATCGCTACCTTTGGCTTAGTCGCCAATAGTGCGGCCGTGATTATTGGTGCGATGATTATTGCCCCTTTGATGTTGCCGATTCGTAGTCTAGCTTTTGGTGGTTTAATTGGCAGTTGGCGATTAATTCGTAAGTCAGCCCTCGCGATTTTAGTCGGTACGATCATCGCTTTAGCGATAGCTTGTTTGCTAGGATTATTGATAGGAATTTCTGAATTTGGTAGTGAAATTCAAGCCCGTTCTCAACCGAATCTTTTAGATTTAGGAGTAGCAATTACGGCGGGCGCAATCAGTGGTTATGCCAAAATAGAACCGAAAATTTCAGGTACTTTAGCGGGAACAGCAATCGCCGTGGCTTTAATGCCGCCAGTTTGTACGATTGGTTTAGGATTATCCCAAGGCAATTGGGTCCTAAGTTTGGGGGCAACTCTGTTATATATTACCAATTTATTAGGCATTGCTCTCTCCTGTTTGTTGGTCTTTTTGCTGGCAGGTTATTCTAATTTTCATCGGGCGCGTAACGCTCTAATTTTGACTTCTATCCTGACAGCAGTTTTGCTAATTCCCTTAGGAATAAGTTTTGCAACTCTGGCCAATCAAGCTCGCTTAGAAAGGTTGATTAAAAAAGCTTTATTCCAACGAACGATTACTTTTCAACGGGCAGAATTATTGGAATCTTCGATTAATTGGCTCAAGCAACCTCCCCGGGTGAGATTAGTAGTAAGAACTGCGGAAAGTATTACCCCCAGACAGGTAGAATTGTTGGAAGAATTCATTACTAAGGAAATGGGGCGACCTTTTCAATTAAATGTCTTGGTTTCTAAGGTTAATGAAGTCACTGCCCCAGAATAAAGTCGAGAAAATTAGCGCAAGTAATGACAAACAAGGATTAATTCGCTATCTTAATGTTTGATATTTAATCTATAGGTAGGGTTCAGGTGAGTGGCGGCAATCGACCAGAAAGCACGGCTTATGTGCGGATAATTAAGCAATCTTGGCAAACGGGGAAATTAGAGGGAGAAGTGCGGACGGAACAATATCAATGGCGTTTTCAATGGCATTTTCTTCAAGGCAAGTTATTAGTACAACCTTCCCTAGGTAGGGCGTTGATTTTTGAACCCTTGAATCGGTTTTTAGAACGCTGCGATTATCAATTAGAACCGGGAGGAGATTATGAATTTACAGTGCGCTCAAAATTTTAAATATGGGGGATTGAATTACAGCTTTTCTCCGGAGGATGAAGTTTAACCTAATTTGGCCTCATCTCCCGATGACAGATTCCCTCAAAGGAAAACTTTGTACCTCATCATTAAGATAACAGCCTATTGATCAAGAGAAATTGACGGTTTATGGACAACCCGGCCGAGATACTAGATTTTTATAGGAAGTTTTTTGATTTAAATCCTGTCGGTTAGGCTAAAATTCAGCCATACTAAAGCGTTATATTAACGATAAGAATTTTTAGGAATAAGGGAAATGACTCAAGGACAGAAGGTTTCAGTGGGTATTGTCGGCGCTTCCGGATATGGTGGCGTACAGTTGGTACGTTTGCTCAAAGAACATCCCTTAGTAGAATTAGTCTATCTGGGGGGCGATAGTAGCGCTGGGAAACCCTACAGTGATTTATATCCCCATCTCGGACATAGCATTAATCTTAATGTGGAGGCGATCGATTTAGAGACAATTGCTTCCCGTTGTCAAGTGGTTTTCTTGGGTTTACCCAATGGTTTAGCCTGTGATTTAGCCCCTCCTTTGATCGCTAAAGGGTGTAAAGTCTTGGATCTGTCAGCAGATTATCGTTTTACTAGCCTAGAAACCTATAGTAAATGGTATGGCAAGGAACGTCAGGACCAAGCGATCGCATCTACGGCTGTGTACGGTTTACCGGAACTTTATCGGGAAGATATTAAAAATGCCTCTTTGATCGGTTGCCCCGGATGTTATCCTACTGCTAGTTTAATGGCGATTTCTCCCCTGTTAAAACAGGGTTTAATTATCCCGGAAACCACGATTATTGATGCCAAATCAGGAACTTCGGGAGGGGGAAGACAAGCTAAGATTAATATGTTATTGGCAGAAGCAGATAGTTCGATCGGGGCCTATAATGTAGCGGGAAAACACCGTCATACTCCCGAAATTGAGCAGATTTGCGGTGATTTAGCCGGTCATGAGGTGCGCGTTCAGTTCACTCCCCATTTAATGCCCATGGTTCGGGGTATCCTGTCCACAGTCTATGCAACTTTGCGGGATCCCAATCTGGTGCGGGATGATTTAATCACTATCTACAATGCTTTTTATCGCGCTTCTCCCTTTGTCAAAATCCTACCAGGGGGAGTCTATCCACAAACTAAGTGGGCCTGTGGTACTAATTTATGTTATCTCGGTATTGAAGTGGATCCGAGAACCGATCGAGTGATAGTGATGTCAGCGATCGATAATTTAGTTAAGGGACAATCGGGACAAGCGGTACAATGTCTCAATCTCATGATGGGTTGGGAAGAATCCCTTGCTTTGCCGCAAATGTGTTTTTATCCTTAAAAATTCCAGGATGCGTTTAACCGAGTACATCTCATTTTGGGAAATCTACTGAGTTGGGATTTTTAAAGGGAAACTATCGGCTAAAATTGGTCATTACTTCCGATTTTACCACTCAATCCAAGCCTTTGGGGGGTAGAACCCCCCAAACCCCAGAGCGCATTAGTTTTTCGGTGGGATGCTTACACGCAGCTGCTGATACATTTGTAATTATTTTAAGAGTCACTGATAATTGCTGATTGTCGGTATTTCTGCAAATGTGAGATGCACCCCGTTTAACCACGCATCCTTTGCTCAATTTCGGGAAAAACCGGCAAAATTTTGTCACTATGATTTGTTTACCGATTGGCAGCAAAGACAAGGAGAAAATGGCAGAAAAGTAGTCAGTTTATCGGCAAAAGTGAATATAAGACCTTGCTAAAGTTCCTCACCACCAAACTAAATTTGATTGTCAAGTTGATATCTAACCCCTTAGAAACCCTGACTTATCCGACTGGGATCACCTAAAAAGGCCCTTTCAGGAATCGATCCTTTAGTAGCTTCCGGGAGAATTTGCCAGTGTTGATCTAAAGCTTGTAAAACTCGATCCTGCTGATTTCTGAATCCCTCGATATTGCCACTACCGGCATTCATAATCACAAACCAAACTTTACCCCTTTCTTGGGTGGGAATTTCTCCGGCTAAGGCGCTAACTTGGGCCAAAGTTCCAGTTTTAATCACCACTCCTTTGGGAATGGCCCGCCACTGCATAGTTCCTTTGGTATCGCGTCCCCCCACCGGAAATAAATCAGCTACTTTGATCGGTTGATTGGCTAACTTGCGATCCAATGCTTTGAGAATCTCAATAACTGCCCGGGGAGACAAGCGATTTTCTACCCCCAATCCCGAACCATTAATTAATTGAATTTCCTCCGCTCCTACCCCAGTAATTTTAGTATTAATTGCGTCCACTGCCGCGGGGCCACCGAGCAACTCCGCTAACATTTCTGACATGACGTTATTACTATAAATATTCATCTGACGCAACAGTTCCGTTAAAGTTAAGGACTGATGACGCAATAATAATCGGGCATTTTCGGGGCGAATTTGACTGGCTCGAACCATGCCCAAAATCTTCACCTGTGGGGCTTGTGTGCCGCTAGGAAGGCTCTGAAAAGCTTTTTGGGTTTCTTTTGACCATTTCGATTGATCAAGCCCAATTTTCAGCAATTCTCCTGCTTTGAGGGGATCGGTTTGAAAATTCATGGCGAATTGACCCGTAATGATCAGATCGCCTTTGACCTGACGGATGCCTAATTGATCGAGGCCATTGCCCACTGCGATCGCTTCTTCCCAGACAAAGAGAGGATCCCCTTCCCCTTCAATAATTAAATCTCCCTCTAACACCCCGTTTTTTACCTCTCCCGTGGTGTAAAAACGAGTAGCAAAACGATGATCGAGAGACCAGGTTTCCACGGCGGCGAGAGTAGTGGCGATTTTAGTTAAAGAGGCCCCCGAAGCGGGCAGATTACCCTGATGATCAGCTAAATCAGCCCATTCCGTCTCAATTAAGACCCGTTGTTGACTAGAGTTTAAACCTTTTTTAGCCAGGTCTTGCAGATAATCGGCCACGATCGCCGCCACCCGGGGATCGGGAGCGGTGGGAAGGTCAAAAATAGGTTGATTTTGCCAAGAAATTAGGGGAATATTGGCGATCGGTTGGGATTGCCCCCCCAGCCAACCGAAGAGAAAGCCGAAAACTGCCAAATTAAAAACTGAGAACATCTTTTCCTTAATCGCAATGATGCCTTATTGTATAGAGATGATTGGTAATTTTTAACAATTGCTCGATCAGAAAACACTAATCCTCGATCGGCCAGCTTTTCTCAAGAGCTGCCGCTCAACTTATTAAAGATTTCTATCCCACTGACTCAATGGCAGAAACGGCATTAAATCGGGCAAGAATCGCGGTAGATGCGATGGGAGGTGACCACGCTCCCAACGAGATCATCGCGGGATCGATGCGAGCTTCCGAAGAATTAGATGTAGAAGTATTATTAGTCGGCGATTCTGAACGGATTGAGGCTTATTTCCAGCATCATCCCCGTCCCAAGAATCTCACGATCGTCCACGCAGAGGAAGTGGTGGCTATGGACGAAGAGCCGATCACCGCTATCCGTCGCAAACCAGCGGCCTCGATTAATGTGGCCATGGATTTAGTCAAACAAAATCGCGCCGATGCAGTGGTGGCCGCCGGTCACTCCGGGGCAGCCATGGCGGCGGCGTTACTGCGTTTGGGTCGTTTAAAAGGAATCGATCGCCCAGCGATCGGTGCGGTGCTGCCGACGATGTTGGCGGGTAAATCAGTTATTATCCTCGATGTCGGGGCGAATGTGGACTGTAAACCCAAATATTTAGAGCAGTTTGCCCTAATGGGAACAATTTACAGTAAATACGTTATGGGGGTTGAAGATCCGAAAGTCGGTTTACTCAATATCGGCGAAGAACCCAGCAAAGGTAACGATCTCGCCCTAAAAACCTACGAATTATTAGAAAATAACCAGCAAATTCCCTTTATCGGCAATGCTGAAGGCCGGGATGTGCTATCGGGACAATTTGATGTGATCGTCTGCGATGGTTTTGTCGGTAATGTCCTGTTAAAATTTGCCGAAGCGGTGGGAGGAGTTATCCTACAAATTCTCAAAGAGGAATTACCTAGGGGGATACAGGGTAAAGTCGGGACGGCTTTAATTAAACCCAATCTTAAACAGATTAAACAACGCATGGATCATGCAGAACACGGCGGTGCGCTGTTATTTGGAGTCGATGGGGTCTGTGTGATCAGTCACGGCAGTTCCCAAGCGCCTTCAATTTTTAACGCCATCCGACAGGCGAAAAATGCCGTCGATAATCGCGTTTCTGAGCGCATTCAAGCCTACAATGACCACCATCATCAATTAAAAAAGTTGTCGGTGAACGGTGAAGATTAAGCCGTCAACTGATAACTGATAACTGATCACTGATAACTGAAAAAGGGGGAATATTTTGAACGGATTCGGGGCAGCCGTCGTCATGACTGGTTGTGGATCGGCCACACCAGGGCAATTTCTTAGTAATGAAGAACTCAGCCAAATTGTCGAGACTTCCGACGAGTGGATTAAAAGTCGTACAGGCATCGGTAAACGCCATTTAGCGGATCAATCGGTGTCTTTGAGCCAACTAGCGGCCCAAGCGGCGATTAAGGCTCTAGAAATGGCTCAGGTGTCGCCTAGGGACATCGATCTGATTCTCTTGGCTACTTCTACCCCCGATGATCTGTTCGGTAGTGCTGCCCAAGTTCAAAGTCAGATCGGGGCCAATCGGGCGATCGCTTTTGATCTCACCGCCGCCTGTTCGGGTTTTCTGGTGGCATTAGTCACCGCCACTCAGTTTATCCGTACTGGTACTTACCGCAATGTCTTAGTTATCGGGGCTGATGTTCTCTCCCGTTGGGTGGATTGGAATGATCGCGCTACCTGTGTCCTCTTCGGGGATGGGGCAGGGGCGGTGGTTTGTCAAGCAAATGATACAAAAGATAACATTCTCGGTTTTGAACTCCATAGCGACGGCAGCCAGAATGGTTCTCTTAATCTCGCCTATCAGGGGGAAGAATTACCCCTTAAGCAGGGGGTAAGGGTTCAAAAAGGGACCTATAAGCCTCTAACGATGAACGGACGGGAAGTCTATCGTTTTGCCGTGGCGAAAGTGCCAGAGGTCATCGAAAAAGCCCTCTATCGGGCTAATTTAACCACCAGTGATATCGATTGGCTAGTTTTGCACCAAGCTAATCAAAGAATTATGGACGCGGTGAGCGATCGCCTGAAACTGCCTCCGGAAAAAGTGATCAGCAATCTCAGCGAGTATGGCAACACTTCCGCGGCCTCAATTCCTCTAGCCCTCGATGAAGCTGTCAGGAGTGGTAAGGTCAAAAAAGGTGATATTATTGCTTCTTCCGGCTTTGGTGCTGGTTTAACTTGGGGTGGGATTATCTTCCGTTGGGGAGATTAATTCAGTGATCAGTAACCAGTAACCAGTAACCAGTAAACAGTAAACAGTAAACAGTAAACTAAAAACTCACATCTGATAACTGATAACTGATAACTGATAACTGATAACTGACCCAAACACATCTATCTATCTATTTTAAGAACTTATGAAAACAGCGTGGATATTCCCGGGACAAGGATCGCAAGCGTTAGGAATGATTGGAGATTTAGCGGAAAGTGCGCTTGGCCAAGAGAGATTAGAAATAGCAGCAAAAATCCTCGGTTGGTCAGTCCTGGAAAAATGTCAAGGGGATGAAGAAACCCTATCTCGTACTCTTTATACCCAACCTTGTTTATTTGTGGTGGAGAGTATTTTAGCGGATTTGTTGCAAGAAAAAGGTCATTTTCCCGATCTAGTTGCCGGTCATAGTCTTGGTGAATATTCGGCTTTGTATGCGGCCAGGGTGTTTAATTTTGAAACAGGATTAAATCTAGTTCAAAACCGTTCCCGTTTGATGGATGCGGCCGAAGGTGGTAAAATGGCCGCCTTAATGAAATTTGATCGCACCAGTCTAGAGACAGTGATTAATCAGACGGAAAATGTAGTTATTGCTAATGATAATAGTGCCGAACAAGTGGTGATTTCTGGGACTCCTGAAGCGGTGGATTTGGTATTAGGTCAAGTGAAAGTTAAGCGGGTTATGCCATTAAAAGTATCCGGTGCTTTTCACTCTCCCTTGATGGAAAATGCCGCTATTCAATTTCAGCAGATTTTAGAATTAGTTAATTTTCGGTCTGCAAAAGTTCCCGTTATTTCTAATGTTAATCCTAGCCAACCGATCACCGATGCGGAGGAATTAAAAAGTTATCTCATTCAGCAGATGACTAGCTCGGTTCGCTGGCGAGAAATTATGTTAAAATTGCCAGATGTGGGTGTGGAAAAAGCGATCGAAGTCGGTCCGGGTAAAGTTTTAACTGGTTTAATTAAACGAACTACTCCCGCAATTGAGTTAGAAAATATTAGTCAATTAGCCGATATATGCAAAAGTAGCGATGGTACTAAATTGCAGGGTTCATTAATTGGTGTTGGTTAAATTATCTGGCAACATTTTCGACAAAGGAAGTAAATTGATCGATACCTAGCCAAAAATTTGGTTAGGTATTTTTTTAGGAAACTATCATAACTTCTACTGTTTCTCCTGCTTGTATAGTAGTTTTACCCTGGGGAATTATGGCTAAAGCATTAGTACCCGCTAAATTAATTAAATTAGCCGAATTGTGTTGTCCAGAAGCAAGTTTAAATTGATAAACTCCCTCGATAATTTCTATTTTTCCCCAGAGATAAACTTCTCTTTGTCCATTAGATTTGAGAGTATCGCGGGTGACAACTCGCAGAAATTTGTTCTGATAATCTGTCAATCCCGATAATTTTTTAATGGCCATTTGTACGAAGCGCCAACAGGAAACTAAAGCAGAGACGGGATTACCAGGGATACCAAAGTAAATACAACCGTTAGGAAAAGTAGCAAAGGTTAAGGGTTTACCCGGTTGAATAGCAACGCTGCCAATCAGAATTTCTCCCCCTAATTCCCCTAAAATTCCCTCGATATAATCGTAATCTCCCACAGAAACACCTCCAGTGGAAAGGACGATAGCACTAGAATTAATGGCTTTTCTGATAGTTTCTCTGAGAAGATCGGGATTATCTTTGATTATACCTAAAGGTCTGGGAATTGCGCCTAAACTGGCGACAAATGCGGTTAAAGCGTAGCGATTTGAGTCAATAATTTGACCTTTTTGGAGGGTTTCATCGGGATTAATTAATTCATCTCCCGTGGAGAAAATTGCCACTTGGGGACGGGAAAACACTGTTAATTCGGTAGCTTGTGCTGTGGCTAAAACTGCTATTTCTGGGGAATTAATGGCAATACCAGCTTTTAATAAGGTATTTCCCGCTCGATAGAATGTGCCGCGTTGACGCACGAAAAGACCTATTTTTTCGGGAGGGATAAGAATCGCCACTCGCTCGCCTTTTTTTTGAGTATTTTCCTGCATAATAATCGTATCACTGCCGGCGGGTAACATCGCTCCGGTAAAAATCCGGGCTGTTTCTCCCTGTTGAATAATTTTTTCGGGGGCTTTGCCGGCGGGAATTTCGGCGATAATCTTTAAAGTAACGGGATTGTCTGGGTTAGTGTCTTTGACATCTTCGTAGCGGACAGCATAGCCATCCATAGCAGAATTATCCCAATAGGGAAAGTCTAAATCACTGCTGATATCTTCGGCTAAAATGCGCCCAAAAGCTGCCCCTAGAGAAACTTTTTCTGTTTGCTGTTGGGGTTGAATTTGAGTTAGAATTATCGATTCTGCTTCTTTGACTGAGTACATGGATTAAAAAAATGAACCGATTAGCTAGATTAAGGGTGGAAGATATACAAGCTTGGCTCGGGGAAGTGCATTTATCGGATACTAAGGGTCAGACTCCCTATTATATACCGGTTTTGAACCGAGTTCATCCCGAGGTTTTCGCTCTTCAGATTCACTGTCTTGAGGGGGAGATTTTGTCTTGGGGAGATGAAACTGTAACTTTTCCTTTGATGAGTGTGATTAAACCTTTTTTGTTATTATATCTTTTAACTCATTTAGGGGAAGATGCTGTTTTTCGTCGCGTGGGAAAACAAGCTTCTAGTTATCCTTTTAATTCTTTAACTCAACTGCAAGAGGATCGCGGTTTTCCCCGTAATCCTATGATTAACAGTGGTGCGATAGCCTTGGCGGATTTATTAGCAGGGGAAACGCCAGAATCTCGCTGTGAAAATTTGCTTTTATGGTTAAATGAAATGGGTAATTGTCAATTATTTCTTGATCACTCTGTGCTTGATTCTGTTCACTCCTATCCTAATGCACACAATCAAGCTTTAAGCTTAGAATTAGAAAAAAATGGTTATATTAGTTATCGTTATTTAGCCCTAGAAACCTACAATCGAATCTGTTGTTTATCTGGAAAAATTGCCGATCTTGCTAATTTAGGTAAGTTGATTTTAGCTACTCCTTTTCGTGAAATTATTCTAGAAATTATGACTAATTGTGGACTCTATGAAGCTTCCCAACAATTCGCCCTTGAGGTGGGTTTTCCCACTAAATCGGGAGTCAGTGGGGCTCTATTGTCAATTGTACCAGAACAGGGAGCGATCGCTTGTTATAGTCCTCTGTTAAATGAGCAAGGTAATTCAATTTTAGGACTTAATTTACTAACACATATAAGTCATTTTGTCAAGGAATTTTAATCTAGGAAAATAAGCTTTAATTCCTCAAAAAAACACCGATACTTTTTCTGATTTTTCTTGCCAAGTACCGTGAAAACCGGGAGGGATAACACTGGGTAATTGCAGGCAACAAAGGGGTTCTTTTTCTAACTGCTGACTATCATAGATTCTCACTTGGCTGCTGTGATTATTGCCGTCGTAAACCACGACGATTAACCATCCCGTTTCTGGAGATAAACCATCGCAGACAAAAATCGGTTCACTGCCATAACAGTTATTTTCTAGATAAGCAATAGTTAACTTACCTGTGGAGTGATTATAACAAGCGGGAAGTCCGATAATTTGCTGACGAATATCGCTATCGGGACGATGGACAGCTAAAAAAGTATTTTGCCATTTTTGTCCCACCAGTTGCGGGGAAACCACAGGAAAATCACAGCTTAAATCCGAGAGAATTTCCTGATTAATTACCTTTGCTGATAGGGGATTGATGGTGACACTTGCTAATTGTCCGATGGCTAAGGTTTCGGTTTTACCCGTGGCAACTTCCTTTAAAAATTGATTAGTCTTAAAGTCATCATAACGGACAAAAACAATTTCAAGATTGCCTTGGTCATTCACACAACCATTAGCGAAGTGCCATTGAAACCATGAATCTGTAACACTTTCACTGACTAATTGCAGAGAATCTCGCTCAAAAATTAGTATTCTTGTTCCTAATTCTGGCTGCCACTGCATGGCATCACTAAAAGTTTTAAATCCCAACAGTATCGATAACTTATCCGCTTTTATCGGTGGGACAAAAAAGACGAGATACTGTCCCGCTAAAACAAAGTCATGCAGCAGCGACAATCTATCTAAATCAAAAGTGTTTTTCTGGATAATTTGACCAGTGGAGTCAGACTTATAGAGATTTAAACTAACTTTGGCACTGATTGTCACCCCGAAATTAAAAATCTCTCCTCTGGACAAATCTACTTTAGGATGAGCGGAAAAAGTTTCCTTTGCTTGTAAGCTAGATAAATTATCTAAACCTAGGGTTTCTAAAGATTGTAAATCTAATTTATGGGGAAAACCCCCTTCCCAGAGAGCTAATAATTTATCGGGTAAAGCTAACACCGAAGTATTAGCGGCATTTTTTACCTCTTTTCCCCAATTATTCCAAAAGAAGCCGGGGGCATTCATGCCATAATTAGGAAATAAATATTGATTAGCGGCGCTTTCTTGCTGATAACCAGCAGTCTGAACATAACGATAGGTGGCACTGGCTCCCTTATCATGAAAATGTACAGCTAAAACTGCCCCATCTCCGTCAAACCAATGACCAACTTTCTGCTTACCTCTTTCTAATCTCCCCGGACCATTGCGATAGAGACTCCCCCGCAATCCCTCGGGAATTTTCCCCGATAATAAGGTTAATTGCGTTTCAGAAAATTCCACTGCTGGTTTTTCTAAAGATTTTGCCCAAGCTTTCATAGATTTGTTTTTTTACTGATTACATAGTTAAGTATAGCCCTAGGCTAGGTTCAATGACGATAACTTAGGCAGTTTACCAGTTAGTTAGTATTCGTCACAACCCATCAATTATATCATTATAAAGTATCGGGATCAATTCCCAGAGAACGGATATATTCAGCTAAACGTCCAGCTTTAAGACGCTCTTGTTCTAACTGTAAACTTGCTTGTTCAGCTTTAAGACGCTCTTGTTCTAATTGTAAACTTGCTTGTTCAGCTTTTTGAGATAACTCGATAGAAGTCAAAAATTTCTGACCATCTAAACTATAAATTTCTAACTCCTTTTCTGTCAATTCAAATCGGATATTTAACCGAGGACTAATCCATCCCTTAATCTCAGGTATAGATCTTA
>NZ_JADBUP010000135.1:0-14963 GCF_020245605.1 Microcystis sp. M061S2
CATTCCCGCCACCGCAGCCCTGTTAATTTTTGCGTTAATCTTCTCTGTGGTTTGATTGCTTACTGTCACCAGCCGAAAAAACCCTCCTTGAAGATGGAATGGGCTTTACCCCCCGCTGCTTAACCCGAACTGGGGTTAATCCAGATACTGGAAAAACAGAACCAATTCCCAGACATCGAGAAATTAATGAGCGATTGGCTAAAAAGATTATCAAAAGTCTTACTGGTGACAGATAAATTCACAGTGCCAATCAAACAAGGCTACAAGGAAGCAAAGGAGCTATGGAAAAATGATTACTGTAGGATTTTAAAAAGGGCGATCGCTATTCCCATCCTCTTATTTTTTTGTTGGGTTTCCTTCTTGATCTTGAGAATCGCAATATCAAATGATTTTGGTAGATATAGCGTTTCCTAAGCTAGTGAGGTACACCTATTTTCTTCCCTTTTGCCTCTTGCCTTTTGCCTTTTGCCTAAAACCCATAACTTTTGTACCTCAGCAGACTGAAAAACGCTATAATTGAGATGGGATTTAATCCTTATTCTTCACTTAAATTAAAATCAATTCGTTGATAAATATCCAGCAGTGAGATTTGAAAATCTACAGAATAAAACCTTAAAACATCATTCTCTGATTCAGATGCTTTAAACAACCATTCTCCATTATTTTGTTGATAAAATTGCTCCACATAATAACGGTATTGATCAATCAAAATATATTCCTTAAAGTCAGGAATTGAACGATAAAACTTAAACTTATCAGTGCGATCATAATCTCTGGTTGATTTTGATAAAACCTCGACAATGATTAACGCATTAGTTACGGTATTTGTGCCTTTTCCTTCATATAATGGTTTGCCTTTAATTACCATGACATCAGGATAAGTATAAAAGCGGTATATTGGCATCCATAACCGGACATCACTCATAAAAGCCCAATAATCTTCATTGTTAATCTTAGTCGGAAAATTTTTATAAAAATTACCAGCAATTAGATTATGATTGGTTGTTGCTCCCGTCATAGGAATAATTTCTCCATCTAGATATTCATTTTTGTATGCTGCTGTTTCTTCTAGCTGACAATATTCTTCAGGTGTATAATACCGTTTTTCGATTTGAACTTGCATACTAACCTCCCTTATCTTGGTTAAATTCCCATTCAATAGCAACTTTAATATTAGCTGGTGCTGAACCTTTGGTCACTAAAGGAATCCCCATTTTACCCCCAACTTGTAACCCCAATTCTCAAGTAACCTGACTGGGTGGACTTACTTGGGAAACTCCCTGTTTGATCGAAGTTAATAATAATTGTAAGCTAAGACGTATTTAAATCGCTTATTTTTAGATTGGCCGAATCTCCCCCAATCCCTTTATGCTACATATCACGACAGGCACTCATGCACTCTTGCAATAGGCAAAAGGGAGAATAAATAATCATTCTTTAATAACCGGATTTAGTATGACTCCTAACCCCACCAACAAACTTTTTCAGCAAACCCTAATTATCAGTGACTCTTAAATTAATACAAACGTTTGCACAATCGTCTCCTCACTCCTGACTCCCCAGACTCTCGACTCCTCAAAACGAAAAATTTGTACCTCACCATTAAGATAACTGCTATAATACTGCATAAAATCTCGAAGTGGAACGATAGAGAGTTTAGTTGACCTCCACGGGGACTAGCTAGATGAAAAAACGAGAGACTTTGCTGGAGAAGTTTTGTTGCTTTTTAGTTTTGCGACAAAATAGGACAGAATGGAATTGCGATCGGCGTTTGCGTCGTAACATGGAAAGCTATGGCCAAATCGATCCTAATGTCGATTCAGAGGAGTATTGGGCCCTATTCTTTCAGCAACAGTATCAGAATCACGGTTCCCAAAATCATCTTTTTCGTGGGCATTTATACGCTTATTTACAGGAACCTTGCTACTGGGCTGCTGCCGAAATCTATCAAAAATATCAAGCTAAACTAGATTATCAGATCGAAGACTACTTTAACGAAGGAATTCTTGGTTTTGAGGCTATCTTAGCTGACTTTAAGCCTTTATTCTCCACTCGCTTCGATAATTTTGCCAATCAGAGGATTAAATATCGCTTAATTGATCGCATCCGTCAGATTAGTCAAGCATTCGGCCATAATACTTGGAGCCTACTACTTAATTCTACCGGAGCGCGTCTCAGCCAAGCTCTCCAGGCGAGGGGATTAGTGGGGGAAACTCTCGAAAATTACCTTTTAGCTTGGGATTACTATAAAGAAATTTATGCCCAGGCAAAAATCAAAACCGATGGTAAAATTCAGGAACCTAGTCCAGAAATCTGGCAAAAAATCGCCGCTGCTTATAACTCGGATAGCCACTCTACCATCAAAATCAATTCTGCAACAATTAACCGATGGTTAAAGGATGCGGGACAAGCTATTTCTGATTATTTATTTCCCCAAGGAAAAACAATTTCCTTACAGCAACCTTTAGGGGGTGAGGAAAGTAGCACGAGGGAAGAAATGATCGAAGATACTCTCCATAATAACCCTTGGCAGCAATTAGAAGCGGCGGAAAATTTTCGCGAGTCGCAACAAAATCACCAAAAAATTCTAGCTTGGTTGCGGGCAGAAATTCAACAGATTTGTCAGCAGCCGCAACAGGCAAAACTGCATCCGCAAATTCAGTTAATTCTAGAGATGACTTATGGGTTAGGGTTGGGACAAGTGGCAATTGCCGCTAAGATTACAGAAATTACCACGGTAGTTATCAAACAATATCAGGTTTCTAGGGAACTGGATAAAGTTTATCGTCACCTCGCTAAAAAGTTTTTACCCTGGGCCAGCGAAAACCTGCATATTCCTTCCCAGTCCCACGATAGAGAAGTTATTAGTAAGGCAATAGAACCATGGCTAACATACTACTATCAAACCAGCGCAACAACTCAGGAGGATTAATTATGGTTAATGATTGGTTAGAACTAACTCCTGATAGCATTTGGCTAGAAATACCCGCAGATATTCAAGAGATAAGTTGGGCAAAAAGTGCCAGTTTTACTGATGCCAGTATTCGTCAGAGATTTTATATTAATTATCTCTGTCAACAAGTTATTTTTAACTATCTACAGTCAGGGATGCCTGGGGTTAGCTTAGTAGAAAATCAAGAGGATTTCTGGCAACTAGGAGTTAATGGTTTTACCGTTAAATTAGGCGAAAAGTCAGTAATATTTATTGCCAGCGAAACTCTGGATCTAGAAGCGATCGAAATTCCTCAAGAATGGGTAGATATTCCTCAATTAATTGGTGATTATTATCTAGCGGTACAGGTAAACACTGCCGAAAGTTATCTAAGAATTTGGGGTTATACTACCCATAAAGATATTAAGGAAAAAGGACAATATATTAAGCGCAATCTTAACTACTCCCTACCGAGAAATCAACTGCAATCAGGATCAGATTCTTTAGATTTATGGGGAGAGTGTCAATTACAACCAGTTAAGATTGAACGGGAAAAGATGGAAGAAAAACTATCTTTAGATAGATTGACAACCTTACTAGACATCTTAGCTAATCCTCAGTTAATCTTTCCCAGAAAAGCCGTTACTTTTCAGGAATGGGCAGCAGTTATCGTCAATAGTAACTGGAGAAAAATTTTAATTACCCGTCGGCAAAAATCTCCCGTCAAGTTAACCAATTGGTTTACTGATAATTTCCCCATTGATTGGCAAAGTATCCTCGATTTTAGCTCACTGTCACTGGTTCCAGCATTCAAAAATACAGAAATTAAACGCATCAAAGATTTAGGAGTAGAATTACTGGGAAATCCCCTCGCTTTGATGATTACTATCGCTAAAATTGAAGAAATATTTAGCCTGCAAGCGACTGTTTACCCCACGGGAGAAACAAGCACTTTACCCCCCCATTTAAAATTAACTATTCTCACCGAAACTGGTCAGGTTTTTCGAGAAGTAATTGCCACAGATAACGATGAATTTATTCGTTATCGATTTGATGCTGAATTGGGGGATAAATTCTTTATTGAAGTGGCTTTAGAATCGGCAAGAGTAACCGAATATTTACAAGTATAAGCGAGGAAAAACTTAATGATTAAACTCTTAACTCTCGAACTAGATGGCACATTTGATCGGGGATTTAAAGTAAAATTAGAAATTCGTCCCGATCTTAATTCTCGTCCCCAAACTGTGATCAAAGCAAGGCTACCAGCTAATTTAGAGTTATTAACTCTTTACCGTCAATGGCAACGTCACTATAGTGAATTAGAGGGATTTTTTAAAGTCTTAAAAGATAGCAATCCCCAACAAATTACCAATAGTTCTCAGCAGAGTTTAGTTTTTAAAAACTGCCAAGAAAAAGCCAAATTATTTGAGGATAACTTAAACAAATGGTTGAATAATAGCCCAGAATTTGAACCGATCAAAACCGCAATTCTGCGCTCTGGCAATAACTTTCGTATCTGGTTACAAACCGATAATATTTGGCTGCAAAGATTCCCCTGGGAAAAATGGGAAATCCTCCAAAATACTGGCGCAGATATAGCCATTATTGTCTCGGAATACGATACCTTAACCAGACAATTAAGAAATCATGAAAAAATTCGGATTTTAGCCATTTTAGGCTATGCCACCGACTTAAGATTTCTCGAAGAAGATCGCAAAACTTTAGACGATATTGCGGGAAAAGCAGGAGCAGAAATTATCTGGGAAAAAGCCCCTCACCCGCAAAAATTAAATCAGTTATTGCGTCAAGAAACTTGGAATATTCTCTTTTTTAGCGGTCATAGTGCCAGTACAGAAGATGGCCAAGATTGCGAAATTCAACTAACAGAAACTCATAAATTAAAGATAGCTGATTTTAGCTTTTCTCTGGGAGAAGCCACTAAAAACGGGTTAAAGTTAGCGATATTTAACTCCTGTGATGGTATCGGTTTGGCACAACAACTATCACGGGAAAAAGGGATGGCATTACCCCATCTAATCTTTATGCGCGAGAAATTACCCGATCCTGTTTCTCCCAAATTTCTGCAATACTTTTTAACCGCTTTTACCAATAATAAATCTCTCTATAGCGCCGTACATGAAGCCCAAAAAAATCTCCACGATGATTGGGAAAAAGACTATCCCTGTGCCAGTTGGCTGCCCGTAGTTTGCCCCAATCCCACCGAAGAACCCCCCACTTGGCATAGTTTCAGTAACTCCCCTCAAAAACAACAAAATTGGCGACGATTCGCTCTAACTTTCGGTTTAGGTTTAGCCGTAGCCATGACAGTCTTGGCAATAAGAGAAACAGGAATTTTAGAACCCTTAGAATTAAATATTTATGATCGCCTGATGCAACTAAAACCCAAAGATAAACCCGATGAAAGATTATTAATTATTACCATTGATCGCCAAGATTGGGCCTATCAAGATCGCATGGGTATGAAAAGACCAACAATACCAGGAAGCGATCAAAAACGTTCCCTCGCAGGAGAAGCATTATCGCAGCTTTTAAATAAATTACTGCCCTACGAACCGCAAATTATCGCCTTAGATATCCTCCGTCCCATCGCTGCCAGTCAAGATTATCCACCCCTAGCCAAACAATTACAAAATACTCCTAATTTTATCTCGATTTGTAAGTTTAATAATTACCCACAACCGGACGGATTTCCCCCACCCCCAGAACTGCCAAAAAATCAGAGTGGTTTTAGTAACATAGTCCCAGACGAAACCATTGCTGGAGTTCCCCGAATTCGTCGTTTTTTATATCAGGCAAAACTCGATCGCACCTCTCCCTGTCTTCCCCCGGATTCTTTGGCCAAAGTTGACTCAATGTCCTGTAATTTTAAAGATTATGCTCCTAGTTTTAGTCTCCTAATTGCCAAACGATATCTAGAATCCCAGAATCAAGATTTTGACTGCAATAAACTGCAGCGGGGAATTCTAGAAATTAATATCGGGGATACTCATCTCGGTGACTGGCTACAATCCAACCGCGGCCCCTACAGAACCAGTCAATCCGATACCCGATCCGGCCGTCAAGTTATGCTCGCTTACCGTCGAATCGCCGATAATGGCATCGATGCAATCATAAAAATTGCCCCGAAAAAATCTCTCCGACAGGTTTTAGATCCGGGTTTTAATTCCGAATCAGTCCGGGAAAAAATTGTCCTGATTGGAGTAACAGAACCCGGGATCGATGATTTTTTAACCCCCTTTAGTCGCAACCCATCGGAAGCAATTCCGGGGGTTTATTTGCACGCGCACGCGGTCAGTCAAATTCTCGATACAATGGAAGGAAAACGTACCTCGATCGCTTTCTGGAATCCTCTACAGGAGGCTTTCTGGGTGCTAGGTTGGTCCCTGGTGGGGGGATTATTAACGTGGCGTTTTCTTCGGGTAAAAACGGTACTTTTGACAGTGGCGATCGCTGTGATTTCCCTTACTGGTATCGGTTGGCTTCTCTTTAGTTATTTCGGTCTCTGGGTTCCGATTATTCCCCCAGCGATCGCACTTCTCACCACCTCCAGTATCTTCTTTTTTCTTCGTTCTTATACTAAATCCGTTGAGTAACGCACAGAAAACGGGTTTCTCGGAGAAACCCGTTTTCTACTATTTAAAATAGCTAGGTAAGGCTTGCTGAATAAATCTAAAAACCTTATTGGGTAAGACCTTTAGAATTTTTGTCAATCAAAAAGTACCAGATATGGGAGTGATCGGGGGAAAATTCCTGGACTTTTTCCCTAAAAATTAGGTAATTGGCCACCTCAAAACTGGTAAAACCCTACACCCTACACCCTACACCCCACACCCTGCCCCCACGAACAACTTTTTCAGCAAACCCTAGGTAACAGCCATGATCAAACCTTCGATCGCCCTCATCCTTCTTTTCTCCCTACTGCCTCAACCCGGGTTAACCCTTGTCACCCCGGCTGCCGGAAATATTTCTAATCATCCCATTCTGACGGCACAGGGCGATCGGGAGCTTACCGAGGAGCAATTCCTACAACGAGTCACCGTTCGGATTACTAGCGAGACAAATCGGGGATCGGGGACGATTATCGCTAAAAAAGGCGATAATTACCTTATCCTAACCAACGCCCACGTTACCCGCAACACGAAAACCCTACAGGTACAAACTTACGACGGCCACAGCCGTGCGGCCCGCATTGTCCCCAATTCCCTATCGGAGAATCAAGATCTCGCTCTGCTGGAGTTTAGCGATACCCGGGACTATCCGATCGCCACCATCGCGGAGTTTACCCCCAATCAAGACAGGATCGGTTTAGAAGTGGTGGCTGCGGGATATGTTGCCGAAACGGGACAGTATCGGACGACAAAGGGAACCCTCGAACAGGTGAGCGATCGACCCCTCCGGGATGGCTACAGCGTCGGTTATAGTGGCGATATCGTGCAGGGAATGAGCGGCGGCGGCATTTTTGTCGATGGGGAGTTAATCGGCATTAACGGGCGATCGGCCCATCCGATTCTCTCTAACTACATCTACGAGGACGGTACAAAACCCACAGACGCAGAAATCCAACAGATGAGAGCGGTTAATTGGGGCATTTCCCTTCATACCCTATTAACCTACATCCGGCCCGAAATCCTCAGCGCCTATAACCTACCCCTACCGCCGGTGAACCCCGATATAGAAACCACCGCCCCTACTGACTATATCGCCGAATTAGAAACAAAAGCCAAGGGTTTCACCGTGCGGATTGATAGTAGCAGTAAAACCAATGGAAGTGGCGTAATTGCCAATGGAAGTGGCGTAATTATCGCTAAAGAAGGGAATATTTACACCGTCCTAACCGCCGATCACGTCCTTTGCGGAGAAATGGCACGCACCGACAGCTGTGCTGATTACACCTACACCGTCGTCACCAGCGACGGCAAAACTCGAAACATCGAGAAAAGCACCATCATCCGGCAGGAAGGGGTAGATTTAGCAGTTTTTCAGTTTGAAAGCCAGGACAATTATCCCGTTGCGGAAATAGCGAATTATAACCCAAATACCGATGATTTTGTTTTTGCCGCAGGCTTCGCCAAAATTGGACAAAATCCCTCGAAATGGTTGTTTAGTGGCGGTAGAATTAACGATAAAGAACGGGGATTAATACAAACCCGCCAAAGTGACTTAAGCAATGAACAAGGAGGAACATTACAAAGTGTTGCTTCTTTAGAAGGAGGGTATGAATTAGTTTATACCAGCATCACATTTGGGGGCATGAGTGGCGGTGCAGTCTTAGACTCCCAGGGGAGAGTAATAGGGATTCATGGAAGTTCGGAAACAGCAGGGGTAACGGAAATTCAGTTAGGGTATAGTTTAGGGATTCCCATTAGCACTTTTTTGGGATTGCAAGAGAGATTGAAGGTAAAACCGCAATTATTAACCACTGCTCAACCCCAAGTTAGTCCGCAACAAAAACTAGAAATTATTCAAGCGATTACTGGTGTTATTGTCCCTAATACCAATGCGAAGGCGGATATTTGGATACAAAGGGGAGGACAATTATGGCGGTTAGCAAGGGATGAGGAAGCAATTAAAGCCTTTGATGAAGCGATTAAGCAAAATGACCCCAAGAATGTCTATTTAGCCTGGTATGGGAAGGGATTGGCGTTAGTTTATTTAGGTAAATATCAACCAGCTATAGAAGCTTTGCAACAAGCGATTAATACCTTACCTAAAGGGGAAGATTTAAAGAACTTTCACAGTAGTATTTTACAACGGCAAAGTGGAGTTTATCGCTCTTTAGGTGACTTCTCAACAAGTGCTGGTAGAGAAAGAGAAGCCAGAGAAAATTATGAGCAAGCATTAACGGTGATTAATCAGGCGATTTCTCTGGTTCCCAATAACCCCAATTACTATAACGAGAAATGGGGAATATTAAGTCGATTAAAACGCTATGATGAGGGATTAGCCGCAATTACTCAGGCAATTAATCTCGCTCCCCGTGCTGCTTGGTATGGCAATCGGGGGGTTCTTTACTATAACCAACAAAAATACGAATTAGCCCTCTCTGACTACACCAAAGCCATTGAAATTAATCCTAATTATGCTAATGCTTACTACAATCGGGGGAATCTTTACTCTAACCAGCAGAAATACGAATTAGCCCTCTCTGACTACAGCAAAGCTATTGAAATTAATCCTAATGATGCTTATGCTTACGTCAGTCGGGGGAATCTTTACTCTGACTTGCGGAAATACGATTTAGCCCTCTCTGACTACAGCAAAGCTATTGAAATTAATCCTAATGATGCTAATGCTTACTACAATCGGGGGATTCTTTACTATAACCAGCAGAAATACGAATTAGCCCTCTCTGACTACAGCAAAGCCATTGAACTTAATCGTAGTTATGCTATAGCTTACAACAATCGGGGGCTTCTTTACTTTAACCAACAAAAATACGAATTAGCTTTAGCTGACTGGAACAAAGCCATTGACATTAATCCTAATGATGCTTATGCTTACAACAATCGGGGGGTTCTTTATGCCCTGACAAGAGAGTTTCCAAAAGCCCTTGCTGATGCCGAAAAAGCCTCAGAATTATATCGTCAACAAGGGAATGAAGCAGGTTATCAAAAAGCTCAAAAACTAATCAGCATGATTCGCCAAGAAATGAGTAAAAATTAGAGTCCGTAGGTTGGTTTGAGCGAATAAATATGTTAAAGAAAACCTCTCAATTCTCAGGAAAAGCGAAACCCAACACCCAACACCTAAATCCGTCTGAATCTTTTTGTTGGGTTTCCTTAGGTCTATTGTTGGGTTTCGTGCCTCAACCCAACCTACGGTAGAAACCCAACAACCAACACCTAAATCCGTCTGAATCTTTTTGTTGGGTTTCCTTGGGTCAACCCAATCGACGATAATTGCTATGATTACTATAATCCGTAGTCGTGGTGATTTATATGCCGAATTAAAACAAACCGAAAAAGCAAAAATTGATCTACAACAAGCAGCTATAATATTCTACCAGCAGAATAATATGGCAACTTATGAACAAGTGATGCAGATTTTACAGCAATTAGGGGGGTGAAATAGAAATCATCAATTATGGAAAGTCGAGAAATTATCAAAAAACTGAAGGATGAGGGATGGTATCAAGTAGGTACAACAGGAAGTCATCATCATTTTAAACATCCCCATAAAAAAGGGAAAGTGACTGTTCCTCACCCTAAAAAGGATATTCCCCTTAAAACCCTAATCAGTATCGAAAAACAAGCCGGTATTAAATTACGATAAAGGAGAAATCAATGATTACTTATTTAGCCACCGTTCATAAAGATAACCATAGTGATTATGGGGTACAATTTTATGACTTTCCGGGTTGTATTAGTGCAGGAGAAACCATCGAAGAAGCGAAAAAAATGGCAACTGAAGCCTTAAAAGGTCATATTTCCTTTATGTTGGCAGATGGGGACGAAATTCCCACCCCTAGCACCCTCGAAACCATTTTAACCGACGCGGATCATCAAGATGCGATCGCTTTTCTGCTCATTCAGGTATCAGAAGCTATTTTAAACCATCAGGAATTGTGTGTAAAAAACTAGGTGCAGTCCCTAGCTTGGTTTGAGCGAATAAATATGTTAAAGAAAACCTCTCAATTCTCAGGGAAAGCGAAACCCAACAACCAACACCTAAATCTGTCTGAATCTTTTTGTTGGGTTTCCTTGGGTCAACCCAATCGACGATAATTGCTATGATTACTATAATTCGACCTTTTCCGTTTACCATCGACAATTTAGTTGACTTCCACAGCAGCTCTAATCCCATCTTTAAAAAATCAATTGACCGATATTTATCTCCTCAATCTGCCCCCAGTCTCAGACAATATTGAGATGACCAGTCTATACAATTATCCCCTAGGGAAAATCAAGCCTTTTGGCGAATTGATGAAAAAGCCATTAACCCCTCTTGCCAAAACAGGCCACAACCTGATAGACTCATTAAACCAAGGCTTCAGGGAATAGGATCGGGCAGTTCATCCCTAAGAGGGATTGACTTTGACGAAGTTTTATGATTGCTCAACTGGAAAGTCCCCGAAATCTGGTGATTAAGAGTTTTAGCCTGTTGGCTACCGGACTGACTAAGCAGACCTAACAAATTCAACTGTATGATACCGAGTCAAGACATCGGCGAGGCAGTAGATTCAGTCAGAAAAACTGACGCACAAGACTTCTCTAATTTAATGCCTAGACCTGGCTGGCAACAAGTGGCAGGTTTAGGTAGAGGTTGTTTTTGGTATTGAACCCCGATTCTTGTAGTTATTTACCCGTTTTAGTGATTGCCAATAGGGATTTTAAGCCCGTAATTGGTTGAAAATTTCTATTTATTCGCAAAAATTCCCAGTCGCTCCCTGTTCAGTAATTTTCCCCAACCCATTCTCTGGAAATCACCTTCCAGAACAATTTAGTTATTTTATGAGTAGTAATGCCTTAACCGATCGTGAACATCTAATCGAACTGTATAATCGAGGTGAACGCAACTTTGCCGAAGTCAGACTTAGCGGAGTCAATTTAAAGAGACAGTGTTTAAACCAGATTAACCTAAGTCATAGTTACTTAAAACGAGCCAATTTAGCCGAAGCTTGTTTAATTAACGCTAATTTCAAGGACGCTTCCCTGGAAGAAGTTAATTTAAGCAAAGCTTGTCTTATCGATGCTAACCTAACTAAAGCCGATCTTTCTGGGGCAAATTTGCGCCAAAGTAACCTAAGCGGCGCAATTTTGAGTAATACCATTCTCAAAAAGGCTGATTTAAGTTCTGCCTGTTTAATTCACAGTAGCTTACTTTTTGCCCAACTGTTCAAAGCAAATCTGGAAGCCGCTAATCTCACCTCAGCCACTTTAACCCATGCCATGGCGGGGAAAGCTAACCTAAAACGGGCTATTCTCACTCGTGCTATTCTTAGCTCTGCTAATCTTAGCCATGCTAACTTAAAAGAGGCTAACCTAATTCGAGCCTATCTCTATCAAGCTAATCTGGAAAACTGCCAGCTTCAATACGCCGACCTCAGCTATGCCGATTTACGCGGGGCGGATTTACGCGGGGCGGATTTACGTTGTGCTAACCTCGAAGGTGCTAATCTGACGGGAGCTAACCTCAATTGTAGTGATTTTGAGGGAGCTAACTTAACCGGAGCCGATTTAAGCAAAACTGACGCTAATAAAGCCAATTTTCGCCAGGCTAACTTAACCGGTTGTAATCTGCTCGGTGCTAATTTAGCCTCCGCTAACCTTTCCGGTGCTAATCTACACCAAGCGGGATTACTCTTGAGTTATTTAGTGGGAAGCAATCTTAAACGAGCTAATCTCAAACAAGCTAACTTAATCGGGGCGATTTTAACCGAAAATAATCTCCTTTCTGCTTCCCTCGAAGAGACTATTCTTCCTAACGGTAGTCGCGGCAATCTCCTTTCCTAATATTCCTAGAAAAACCCAGTTATAGAGACTTTTCCGCCGAGGTTTCTATAACCGTGGGGTTTTTCTTGGGGAATGATGAATTATAAATTATAAATTGGGAGTGGGGAGTGCCAGAGTTGGGAGTGGGGAGAATAAATAAAAATAATCTCCTGAATGCTGTCTCCCGTCTCCTGTCTCCTGTCTCCACTAGGAAATTAATTTTGCACGACTATTCAGCCCCCTCAAGGCCATGAACCGAAGATAATGGCAGACAATTACTTGATTTTACTGATAACGGGCGTTTTTTCGGGCTTATTAGCGGGTTTATTTGGTATTGGGGGTGGCACTATCTCCGTGGCGATCCTGTTAAATTTGGGCCACAGTTACGGGGAATCGGTGGCTACCAGCAGTTTAGCGATCGTTTTCACTTCCCTAGGGGGTACGATCCAAAATTGGCGATTAGGTTCCCTCAAATGGCAGCGAGTTCTCCTCTTAGGTTTACCCGGGATTTTTACGGCATTTATCGGAGTCTATCTGGTCAAATCTAGCCCCAAACACCTCCTAGAAGCGGCTTTTGGTTGTTTTTTACTGCTCAATATCTATTTAACCAATCTCAAGCAAAATTTAAGCCAAAAAGAGCCAGTTTCTGCCCTTAGATTGCATCCTAATCTAGCCTGTCTGCTAACCGGAGGAATCGCTGGATTTTTAGCCGGTATTTTCGGAATTGGCGGTGGGGCGATCATGGTGCCACTACAAATGATTTTTTTGGCAGAAAAGATCAAAATCGCCATTGTCACCAGTTTAGGTGTGGTTTTACTCAATTCGATCGCCGCCTGTTTCGCTCATGCCCAAGCCGGTCATATTCTTTATCTACAAGGGATTATTTTAGGTATCGGTGGTTCCCTAGGTGTACAAGTAACCACTCGTTTTTTACCGAAATTACCGGATCGATTGGTGCGGATTACTTTTTATATTTTTCTGCTACTGATGGCCATTTATTTCTTTATCCGCGCTTGCTCTTAGACCGGATCAACGGACTGGTTAATTTCTAACCCTTCCACTCTCTCCCTGATGGGCTTTTTTCCGGATTCATCAATAAAAAACGGCGAATACTTGACAAATTCGGGGGGCGGGGGTAGAATTATGATGCTTATTACTATTAAGCAATGATTTATGGGGTATAAATAGCAATTTTTCCCCAGTATTAGCCATGAAATTAACTTGTCAATTGATCAAAAATGACTAATCAACTGCTAAAAGCCCTTTGCCTTCCTGCGGTGACTTGTGCCGTTTTCACTGCCATTCCCGCCCATGCCGCCATTTTTACCGCTACCTATACGGACACTGTTGCAGCACCCACATTTTCACCCCTTGTCGATAACGTTACTGCCGGTGATACTGCGGTTATTACCTATCAGCTTGACAATGGGGGAACTTCCCTGTTAAACCAAACATGGACCGCGAGTAACATTGTGAGTGTCACCTTCAATTTTGGTAATGGGGCCCACGTTACTACCTTTAATCCTAATGGGGGTAATGGGTTGACTAATAGTATAGGAAGCTTTGTCACCAATGCCTCAGGAACATTAACGGCTGTTCCTTTTGATTGGATCGATATCTCTAATGTCAATGTCGTCTCAACCAATTCTACACAAACACCTAACGTATGGGGCGTGTTTGGGGACAATCCCGTTTACACTACTAATAATTTCGCCAAGCTTGTCTCTTTGACCAATGTATCAGGTAATATCGTTGCTGCTAACTGGACCATTCAACCTGCCCAGACACAGACAACCCCGGAACCAGGCACCGTTTTAGGTTTATTAGCGGTGGGTTCTCTGGGTGTATTGGCTCGCAAACGGCAATAAATGACCAATTCTGCTGTAAGGAAGGTTTAAAAGCCTTCTTTTTTGGTTAGGGGGGCGGTATAGTGTTATCTCCCTTTTTGTATAGCTCTAACCTGTTTAACCTCTAATTCTAAGGCGGATGCGACTTGCTCAACACTTAACCCTAAGGCTAACAAACGGGGGACCGCCTCTAATGCTTTGTTTAGTCTGCCTTCCTCAATGCCTTCCTCGCGACCTTCCTGACGACCTTCCTGACGCGCTTCCTCGCGCACATCTTGAAAATACTGAGTTTGTTTTAATTCATCTAAACTAAACATAGTTTCTATCTCCCGACGATAGGATTAACAGGACCTCCTAGACATGAGGACAGAAGAAGATTATCTCCCTTTTTGTATAGCTCTAACCTGTTTAACCTCTAATTCTAACGCGGATGCGACTTGCTCAACACTTAACCCTAAGGCTAACAAACGGGGGACCGCCTCTAATGCTTTGTTTAGTCTGCCTTGCTCAATGCCTTCCTCGCGACCTTCCTGACGACCTTCCTCGCGACCTTCCTCAATGCCTTCCTCGCGACCTTCCTGACGCGCTTCTTCGCGCACATCTTGAAAATACTGAGTTTGTTTTAATTCATCTAAACTAAACATAGTTTCTATCTCCCGACGATTGAGAAGTGGTAACTTATAAACGAGAATCGTCTCTATTAATTGTAAGAGTTCTTGGGGTTTTTGGTCG
>NZ_JADBUP010000136.1:0-5545 GCF_020245605.1 Microcystis sp. M061S2
CAGAAAGAGAAATGCTACGTTTACAAGGTTTTCCCGATGATTATCAAATTGTCGGCAGTTATCAAACTATGCGAAAATTAACGGGTAATAGTGTAGCGATTTCCTGCGTAGCTGCTGTGGTTAATTCTGTAATCGAGTCTTGGTTAGATGTTGAGCAAGCATCAACTAATTCATTCTCGTTAAATCGACAACTTAATTAAGTTTATTTTCGACTCAGTAGTTTTAGATAGTGGTAATTATTCAAGACGCTTTTAATTGCCTATATAGACAGTCAAAACCTAAGAGATTATAGCTTGTTTGAGTCCTAATTTATGTCTCTAAAATTAGCTGACCCATTGCCTTGAGCATTTGGAGCAGATTAATTGCTGATTCAGGATACATTAAATTAAGTTCTGGCATTATCTGATAAGTGGGGTTAGTTTCTTGTCTGAGATAGACGAACATATATTGTAAGCCATTAGTCGCTAATCCCCAAACTGAGGGTTGTCTTTCTAAGCTATTGTAGGCATAAGTCAATAATTGAGGTAATCCCTGACGTACTTCGATTCCACTCTCTTTAGCTTCAATGACTAAAATCCAAAAAGGGATATTATTGACAGTTGATATCGAATTATTCACCGTGACAATATCAAAGCGTCCGCTAATAGTTTTATCTTCATCCATAAGGATAATATTATCAATCCCTTCTTCAACCCTAATCTTAATCGGATAACGATAAAAACCCGCTAACCGCAATAAGGGAAATAGGGTTAAAACTTTAACTTGTCCTTCTGATGCTTTATCTTCCATCAAATAGGGTCGAAAATCGTTGCGGATTTGAACAAGTTCTAATTTTTCTGCGTCGCTGACGGTTTCCAATGTTAAAAGCTCTGTAAATGAGACATCTTCAAGCTTTTCTTGGAAATTAAGATGACGTTGAACATCCGCAAGGGTTAGTTTACTCGTTTTGATGGTAAGCATTGATTTAGCAAGCAGTACATCGCTGTTCCCATGATAGCGGAAAATAGGTTTCACTGAAAAAGCGAAACCCAATCACCCTACTCTTGGTTGGGTTTCCTTGCTGGGTCAAAAATGGCTTAATTCGACTGTTTAAGCGAAACCCAACCACCCCAAAGGTCACTCCTGGTTGGGTTTCCTTGCGTCAACCCAACCTACAATAATTGCTACCTGTCACCTCTTTTTCTATAATAAGTGTTAATCTTCCCATACTTGTCAAACGGCCATGAGTCTCTGTCTCAATCCCGATTGTTCGCACAAAAACACCCCCACGGATAAATTCTGTCATAAGTGCGGTTCTCAATTACTGCTCAGAGAACGTTATCGAGCGCTAAAATTAATCGGTCAAGGGGGTTTTGGTAAAACATTTCAAGCGATAGATGAGGATAAACCCTCAAAACCCTATTGTGTAATTAAACAATTTTTCCCGTCAGCACAGGGAACAGGAACTTTACAAAAAGCAGCAGAATTATTTAAAGAAGAAGCGATTCGTTTAGATAGTTTGGGAAGATACCCACAAATCCCCGAACTTTACGCCTATTTTACCGCTAATGATGGGCGACAATATCTCGTGCAGGAATATATCGAAGGACAAAATCTAGAACAAGAATTAAAACAGGAAGGAGTATTTAACGAAGCCAAAATTAAACATCTTTTGTCAGAGATTTTACCGATTCTAGAATTTATTCATAGTAAACAAGTAATTCATCGCGACATTAAACCCGAAAATATTATTCGCAGAAAAAGCGATAATAAATTGATTTTAGTGGACTTTGGCGCAGCAAAATTTGTCAGTCCTTTAAATCGTTCCATGACGGGAACAATTATCGGTTCTGCTGAATATATTGCCCCTGAACAGGGAAATGGCAAGGCAGTTAATGCCAGTGATTTGTATAGTTTGGGTGTAACTTGCCTTTATTTATTAACTGGAATATCTCCCTTTGATTTATTCGATGGGGGGGAACACCAATGGGTATGGCGACAGTGGTTGGTTAATAATCCTGTTAGTAATGAGTTAGGGAATATTCTTGATAAATTAATCGAGTTTGGCACAAAAAAACGCTATCAATCCGCCTCGGAAGTGTTGCAAGCTTTGCAGATAAAAACATCAGTCTCTATACCCCAGACAACTATTCAAAAACCCGTTAATCCCGTTATTTCCGTTACTCAAACTCCCCCATCTATTCAGCTTAAAAGTGCCAAAGGAATCGATTATCGGAAATTAGAAGATTTATTGAAACGGCAGCAATGGAAGCAAGCGGACGAGGAAACCGCAACAGTGATGCTACAGGTCGCCAATCGAACAAATGAGTGGCTACGGGAAGAGGATATCGATAATTTTCCCTGCGAGGATTTGCGAACCATTGACCAATTATGGGTTAAATATAGTGGCGGTCGCTTTGGTTTTTCCGTGCAGGCGAAAATCTACCGCGAACTCGGTGGGACGCGGGAGTATAATGAAAGAGTTTGGAACGCTTTCGGAGATAGAGTAGGCTGGCGGATAAATAACAGCTGGATAGAGTATAAAGATGTTATTTTTGATTTCAAAGCACTGCAAGGACATCTTCCTGCTGATGTTCCGATATGGCGGTGTGGAAATTGGCATGACCCGATTTGGTGGAGTTCTTTTCCAGCTATCAAGCGTGGAATCAATCTCTTCTCTCGCGTCGAGACTTGTAAAATGTAACATATAAAGGTAACAGCCAATTTTTAAGAATCAGATATAACATGAAAGTTAGAGATGTAATTAGATTACTAGAACAAGATGGATGGTATTTATCGAGAACAAGGGGAAGCCACCGACAATTCAAACATTCTCTGAAATCAGGTTTAGTTACTGTTCCGGGTAAGCTGTCCGATGATTTAGCGATTAAGACTTTACGGAGTATTTTCAAACAAGCTCAATTGAATAAATATCTAGAAGAAGGAGACAATAACTAATGCGTTACGCGATTATTATCGAAAAAGCTGAAAATAACTATTCCGCTTATGTTCCTGATTTACCCGGTTGTGTTACTACAGGTAAAACCCTAGAGGAAATCGCAGAAAATATGAAAGAAGCAATTCAATTTCATCTAGATGGATTACAAGAGCAAGGGCTGCCAATTCCCCAACCAGCCACCTATTGCCAGTATATCGAAGCGTAACCGATCACCTGCATCCTGTCTGCAACTTTTATCTGTTAAGTGCGATCGCTGATCTTGTAGGGTGCGAAAACGCGCGTGTAACGCACCGCTAATGTTTGGGATAAAATGGAGAAGTTTCAATGCGATCAAGTGCGATCGCTATGAGAAATGATCGAGGTCAAGCATGACAGTGCAACAACTTCGTTACAGAGATAGGATAGTAGAATAGAGAGGGCTACCATACCGCTGCTTCAGGCTTTGATTTAGTCTTGTCGATCAGTTATTATCATGAAAGAAAAAGTGTACTTGGATTCCACGGTTCCGAGTTATTACTTTGATGAGCGTGAAGCTCTAAAAACTTTTACCGAAATCACAAGGAAGTGGTGGTCGGAGATGTCCAGTTATTATGATTTATATATTTCGGATGCCGTGCTTCAAGAACTAACCAACGGAAACTATCCGCGTAAAGCTGAAATTATTCATTTGGTTTCGAGGATTCCTTTACTACCGCCGACTTCTGCTCTTGAACAAGTTGTCGAGTTTTATCTTGCCAACTATGTCATGCCAAGGTCTCTTGTGGGCGACGCTCTACATCTTGCCTATGCCAGCTATTTCGACATTCAATATCTCGTTACTTGGAATTGCAACCACCTAGCGAATGCTAACAAACGGAAGCATATTCGCGTTATCAATGCCCGCCTTGGTTTGTCAACACCTGAAATTGTCACACCACTTGAACTATTCAAAGAGGAGAATAACTTATGATCCACTCAGAGATTTTGCAAGAAAAAGATAAAACTCAAACAAGATTATCGGAGGAATGCACGTCTATCCATGACTATTTAGTTAAGTCTCGCATTGCTGCGGAAAAGGCTGCGGAATCCTACGGGTTTACTCTCAAGTATGCTGAAGAAATTCATAAAATTCGAGAAGAACACACCAAAGCTTTCAACGCCAACACAACAGCCTCTTAGGTTGGCTTGAGCGAAACGCTATAGATTGATTCTGATTAATTGCCAATTCATTGCCGACACAAGAGTTAGGGCGATAATGATTCATGGCTGTATGTAACAATACAGAATAAGTTTATCTCAGGAGTTCCACAGTGATTAAAGAGCTAGACCGTATTACTGTTAATCCACAAATATGTCTTGGACAGCCAACGATTCGAGGAATGCGTATCACTGTAGGATTTGTTCTGAAACTGTTGGCTAGTCAGTTATCTATTCAGGAAGTCTTAGAGGCTTATCCAGAGTTAGAGGAGGAAGATATTCGTCAGGCTCTTAATTATGCAGCTTGGGCCGTATCCGATTATATCGTTAGCTTCACTTCGGCATGAGTAGTCTGCGTTTACTAGCTGATGTTCATATCTCCCCTTTGACAGTTGCGGCTTTAAGGTTACAGGGCTACGACATAGTACGCACTACAGACTTTTTACCTGCCACTGCTGCCGATGCGGAGATTTTGGAACTTGCCAGAGTGGAAGGTCAAGTTATTTTAACACAAGACTTAGACTTTTCCCTGCTGGTAGCCCTCAATAATTATGGACTGCCTAGCTTGATTACATTACGGTTATCTTCTGCCAGACCTGATGTAGTTGCTCAAAGGCTTCTAGATGTTTTACTGACTGTGGAAACGGAACTGACAGAAGGTGCGGCAATTACTATCAGCGATGACTCTGTGCGTGTTCGTAAACTTCCAATTCGATGAACCCGCACCTCAAACGATGTCCTATAAAGAAATAGAAACGATTTTCAAGGAAAAATTAAATCAAATAATTGAGGAATAGAAATCGTGTGTTATGCGATTATTATCGAAAAAATTGATAGGGTTTCGATTCCTGTTACAGGTTGGCGATATAATATTGGTTGGATAAATGAAAGAAGTTCGATTTAGTGAGCATTCTAGAATCAAATTGAATTTGCTATCCCCTCGTGGAATTTTTATCACTCCTGAATTTATCCTCGAAACTGTACAATTTCCTGACAAAATAGAAATCTCTGAAGACAACAAGCGAATCGCACAAAAAAAGTTCAATGATAATTTAGTGATTCGAGTAGTTTATCGAGAATTCAGTGCTTTTTTCTTAATCATCACCCTTTACCCTGGTAGGATATCCCGATATGAACAAGATACACTATAGCCCAGATGTGGATGCTTTATTAATTGAGTTAAACAATAATCTAATTGCTTACGCAGAGGAGGAAGGGAAAACAATATTACATTATTCCGAGGACGATCAGTTAGTTTTAATCGAGATTCTAGATTTTGGTTGTTCTCTGTCGGAAGATGCTAGACAAGAACTTGCAAAATCCATATCTTCTCGTGAATCGATTCAAATATAGTTATCGATTAATGTCCATCTCACAACAATTTAAATCATGAAAGGTATTCAGTATATTGTCGATGAAACAGGAGAAAAA
>NZ_JADBUP010000137.1:0-38045 GCF_020245605.1 Microcystis sp. M061S2
CCCTGTTGAAGACCCTGTTGAAGACCCTGTTGAAGACCCTGTTGAAGACCCTGTTGAAGACCCTGTTGAAGACCCTGTTGAAGACCCTGTTGAAGACCCTGTTGAAGACCCTGTTGACGGCCAGCATCCAGTTCTTCCTGAAGACGGGAAGTGTATAAAGGTGATAATCTCATAATTAACTCTCTGTCCTCCTGTTCAAGCTCTTGATCGTTAGTTAAAGAGGTTCTCAAGTTTAATAATAATTCTAGAGCATTTACCCGAAAAGGATGATCCTCTGGTAACGATTCTAGCTCATCGATCGCCCTTGCTTGTACTTTTCCCCGGCCTAAAATTCTTAACCAGAGAGTTGCTTCTGTTGAGGGTAATTGATGGATAACAGTGATTGCCGTCCGTAAAGAGGGAGCTAAAAAATAGATACCCTCCCCCCAATTCTCCTCATCTAATTTAGCTCCGAATCCTTCTAACAGTTGCGCGGAAGCGGTGGGAGTCAAAATCCAGAGACGGGGGATTTCCCCATCATTAACATTTGTTTTCTGACGATTTGCTCGACGATTAATTTCTCCTTCCACTTCCAACAGTTTTAACAGACAAGTCCTAATTTCTGTAGCAGTGACAGGATTGCGAAAGGGTTCAAATAAACAGGGATTAATCGCCATTTTTCCTAGTAATCCCAGCAGTTCTCTAGGATTATTATCGAGAATCTGGGGTGAAAACCAGACATCGATTTCTCGTACTTCTCCGCGTACAACCCGTGCCGATTTTACCTCTCCCAGAGAAGATAATAATTCTTCGAGATAATCTTTGGCAAACTGGTCATGAATAAATCTAGTCATAGGTTTATCTAACGTGATTTAATAACTTATCTCGTAATTGCTTAATCTGATCACGATATTTAGCCGCTGACTCAAATTCTAGATTTTTCGCCGCTTCTTTCATTTGCGCTTCTAGTTGTTGAATTAACTCGGGAATTTGTTCTAAAGAAAGTTCTTCTATATTCTCACAAACCTGCTCTAATTGTTGGGAATTGAGGCGACGGGAAATATCCAGAAAAGCCAAAATTGAATTACTCGACCTTTTAACAATCGGTTGCGGAATAATCCCATGTTTTTGGTTATGTTCCTGTTGAATAGCGCGCCGTCTCTTGGTTTCTTCGATCGCATTAATCATACTATCGGTGAGATTATCCCCGTAAAGAATTGCCTGACCGCGAATATGACGAGCAGCCCGGCCGATAGTTTGAATTAAAGAGCGGGTAGCCCTTAAAAATCCTTCCTTATCTGCGTCTAAAATCGCCACTAAAGACACTTCCGGCAGGTCTAACCCCTCGCGAAGCAAATTTACCCCGATCAGCACGTCAAAGACCCCTTCTCGCAGGTCTTGAATAATTTCAATCCGTTGAATTGATTGAATTTCTGAATGTAGATATCTAACTTTAATTCCCCTTTCTTGCAAGTATTCGGTTAAATCTTCCGCCATGCGTTTAGTTAAAGTGGTAATCAAAACCCGTTCATTTAACTGCACTCGCGCCTTAATTTCCCCTAATAAATCATCCACTTGTCCCTCGGTTGGTCGCACAAAAATCTCCGGGTCTAAAACTCCCGTCGGTCGGATAATTTGTTCAACAATGCGATTTTCTGACTGTGCTAATTCCCAATCTCCTGGAGTGGCCGAAACAAAAATACATTGATTAACTTTCTGCCAGAATTCTTCCGACTTCAAAGGACGATTATCCGCCGCACTCGGTAAACGAAACCCGTGATCGATCAAAACTTTTTTTCGTGATTGATCGCCATTATACATCCCGCGAATTTGCGGCACACTAACATGAGATTCATCCACAACTAATAACCAATCTTGGGGAAAATAATCCACCAAACATTCCGGCGGTTCCCCCGCTAATCTACCCGCTAAATGCCGCGAATAATTTTCTACGCCATTACAATAACCCACTTCCTGCAACATTTCCAAATCATAACGAGTCCGCTGATCCAACCGTTGCGCTTCCAGTAATTTGCCCGCTTTTTCTAACTCTAATAAACGGTTATCTAACTCGGTTTTAATATCCCGACAGGCCACCTCTAAACGTTCCTCCGGGGTAACAAAGTGACGGGCCGGATAAATACTAATTCGCTCTAATTTTTGCAAAACTTCCCCCGTCAGGGGATCGAGATAACGAATACTTTCAATCTCATCGCCAAAAAAATCAATTTTAATCACCCGATCCTCGTAAGCGGGAACAATTTCCAAAATATCGCCCTTCAGACGAAAACGACCGCGAGTTAACTCTAAATCATTGCGATTGTACTGCACTGACACCAAGGCCCGTAATAATTGCCTTTGGTCGAACTCTTGACCAACTGTCAGGGAAATCGCCGCTTTCAGGTATTCCGCTGGCATTCCCAAACCATAAATACAACTAATGGAAGCGACCACGATCACATCCCTGCGTTCAAATAGCGATCGCGTGGCCGAATGGCGCAGCATATCGATCTCATCATTAATCGAAGAACTCTTTTCGATGTAGGTATCGCTGACGGGAATGTAAGCCTCCGGTTGATAGTAGTCGTAATAGCTGATAAAGTACTCCACGGCGTTATTGGGGAAAAATTGCCGCAATTCGTTGCATAATTGGGCGGCCAGGGTCTTATTATGGGCAAGAACGAGGGTAGGCCTGCCGATTTTCTCGATCACAGCGGCAATGGTGAAGGTTTTGCCGGTGCCGGTTGCCCCTAAGAGGGTTTGGAAACGATGCTGGTTTTGCAGGGAATCTACCAATTTATTGATCGCTGCTGGTTGATCCCCAGTGGGTTGAAAGGGTGCTTGTAGTTGAAAAGCGGTCATTAGCGGCTAGGTGTAGAGAACAGGCAAATTGACACTCCCCGAAGCGCTCATGCGCGGGATTCTTGGTTCATCGAGTCCACTTAAATTAGATGCCTTGCGTTATCCAACCCAGAGGTGGTTCTCTCCCCAAGCATTACTTTTCGTATGCCCTACGATAGTTGTATTTCTACAAAATTTGCTTGAATTGAAGTGTTAGCTTCAAATACTGCTTTGTCTAGTTCCTGTAAAGATTTTACATCACGAGCGGGTGAGAAACTAGAACTCTTGAGTAGAACCCCGTATCTTTAATTGTCAAGGTGCAGATAGCGTAGTGATTAGACTACAGGGGTTTTTAAAGCGGTTGATTACCCTATCCGCTCTACTTATATATAGCAGTTTTCATCAGAATGAGGTATGGGCAAGGGGTTTAAACCCCTTGTTGGCAAAACTTGTCGATACCTCAGTAACGTGAAAAGCGCTATATAAATTCCAAAACATTGCGGTTCTGAGAACGTAGACTCGTCACTACCGTCAGCATCTGCGCCATGAAAGGGTGACAACGCAGTTAAAGTCTAGGCTGGGTGTAGGGTGTGGGGAGTTTTTGCTGTGAACAGTAAACAGTGAACAGTAAACAGTAATCAGTGAAAAGACAGTAGGAAACTTCTATTTAATACTGCACACTTAAAACTCAAATCTGATAACTGATAACTGATAACTGATAACTGATAACTGCTATAAACCCCCCCAAACTAATCGGGCTGCCCAAAAGGGAATTAACAAAAATAAAGCAATAAAATCAGCCCATCTTAACTGTAATTGGTGCCAGCGTACTTGATGCTGATTGGGACTGGTAAAACCGCGAACCTCCATAGCGATCGCCATTTGTTCCGCACGCAAAAGCAAATTATCTAGTAATTTTTCCACTACTGTTAACCAGACGTTTAAACTTCTTTTAATCCCTAATTTTTGCCAATCGATCGCCCTAGTTCGCACTGACCTAGCTAGATTTTGCACTTCTTCTAAAACCAGGGGAATAAAGCGCAAAGACAGAGTCAGAGTCAGAGAAATTTCTGTCACTGGCACATTAAATCGCCGTAAAGGACTCATTAAATTCTCTAAACCTTCGGTAATTTCTTCCGGTGCCGTCGTCAACAAAAAGAGATTAGTGCTATAAATTAAAGTAAAAACTAAGGTACTAATTCTCACTGCTAATTCCAAAGAACGTCGGGTAACAAATAAACGACCTCTATCCCATAAAACATACTGATAATCACTTGCTGGCGGTAAATTCAGCCCTTCATCCGGTAAACGCGGTTGAATACTCACCCCTAAACCATCGGGAGTGATAGCAGTAATCAGAAAGACAATAATCGCTAAAAATATCAGCCAGCCCATCTGTTGCCGCCAGACGCGGGGAGGAATAGGGGCCAACAGGGTTAACAACATTAACAATCCCACCAAAGCTAAACGCCACCAAGGATTAGCCAATAAAGGTGCTGCTAAAAAAGCCATTAACCAGATAAATTTTACCCGCGCATCTAGTTGATGTAGTCGGGTAATCGGTTGATCGAGATAAAGACCGATGGGCAAACTTCGCAATAAATCCATAAATTAGACCTTGGTGGCTCTATTAACCGTTTTTTCCACTTCTCGCGCCGGTTTGCCGCGCCAGATTAAGCGGATCGGGGTTCCTTTAAAGCCTAACTGTTGCCGGAATTGCCCTTCGATGTAACGGCGATAGTTATCATTAAAGCGCTGGGGATCGTTAACGAAAAGGGCGATCGTGGGGGGTTGACTCGATACTTGCGTGCCATAGTATAGTTTCCCCTGTTTTCCGCCCCTGGTGGTGGGGGGATTGTGCCATTTAACCGCATCTTCGATCACATCGTTGATTACCGAGGTACTGACGCGACGACGGTGAGATTCGGCGGCAATATCGACTAATTCGAGGATTTTGGTGACTCTTTGCCCCGTCATGGCGCTGACAAAGATCATTTCTGCCCAATCCATGAAATACAGCCGATCTTGGAGCATTTTGGTATAAGTATTGATGGTGTAGGTGTCTTTCTCCACCGCATCCCATTTATTGACCACTAGCACCACCGCACGCCCTTCTTCAATGATTCGCCCCGCTAATTTTAAATCCTGTTCGGTGACACCATCTAGCACATCGATGACGAATAGTACCACGTCAGACCGGCGAATTGCCTTAAAAGCACGGTTAATACTGAAAAATTCGGCTCCATAGTCCACATTCTTCTTACGGCGAATGCCAGCGGTGTCAATTAACCGATAAACCTGTCCCTCTCGTTCAATTAAAGTATCGATCGAGTCTCTGGTGGTTCCCGAAATCGGACTAACGATCGCCCGTTGTTGTCCGGTTAAAGCATTGAGGAGACTGGATTTACCCACGTTAGGACGACCGATAATTGCCACTTTAATTTCTTCATTTTCGGTAATTTCCGCCGCGGGTGGCAAATATTTAATCACCGCATCGAGTAGTTCTCCTGTACCAGAACCGTGAATGGCCGAGATGGGGAAGGGTTCACCGATGGCTAATTCCCAGAATTCCGTCGCTTGCAGGATACCCTGTTCCACCGATTCACACTTATTAACTGCCAAAAGTATCGGGACATTTTGCTGTCGTAACCAAGCGGCAATTTCTCGATCGCCGGCGGTAATTCCTGCCTGGCCATCGACGACAAAAATCGCCACACTTGCCTCTGCTAGGGCGATTAAAGCCTGTTCGCGGATTAAAGGGAGAAATTCGCTGTCATCGTTAAAAACTAGCCCTCCTGTATCGACAATTTGAAAATCTCGATCGCACCAGAAAGCTGGTTGATAGGTGCGATCTCTGGTAATCCCGGGTTGATCAAAAACGATCGCCTGTTGATCTCCAGCGATACGATTGACGAGGGTAGATTTGCCCACATTGGGACGACCGATAATAGCGACGACAGGCAGTTTCATAAGAGGGGGAGGGGGCGGAAATTCAAGGCCCAATATTCTATCATAGCGATTTGCGATCGACCTTGGTTGATTTAAATGTTGGTGTACCTAAAGATAGTAGTAATGGAGATAGGGGTCGGTCGTCGGTCGTCCGGAGATTATTTTTATTTATTCTCCCCACACCCCAATCTCCTATAGCTTTTAAACGGGATTTAGCCTCACAGGTCCAGTGACCCAGAAAACAAGGAAGCGCGAGCGATTCATGTTAATTTTTATTAAGAAGCGATCTTTGATGAGAACAGACAACTATGAACCTCGAGATTCCCAGTGCCGTAAAAACTTGGTCACAATTTGGCCATCCCATTTTAATGTGGGTTTTATTAGGATTAACTATCTATGCCCTCTATTCGGGGCTACAATGGCGACGGACGCGCACAGCAGATAAAGACCTAAAAAAACAATTATTGCCCCAGGATTTTCGCACTAAACACTATCAAATTGGCTCTCTAATCCTCGCTTTAATGGTGTTGGGGACGATCGGAGGCATGACGGTAACTTATATTAATAACGGTAAATTATTTGTCGGTCCCCATCTGCTGGCCGGTTTAGGGATGGTGGGTTTAATCTCGATTAGCGCCGCTTTAGTACCTTTAATGCAAAAAGGCAATGAATTGGCTAGAATCACCCATATTACCCTTAATGCCGTCATTTTAGGTCTTTTTGGCTGGCAAGCCTTCACAGGAATGGATATAGTCCAGCGTATTCTCAGCAAAATGTAAGAAAACCTGAACAGAGAGGATGCGTCATCAGACGCATCTAACCCCATGGGAGAAGGGAGAGGAGAGCAAAAAACTGACACTAAATCCAGTTATTAAAAAGTGATACTAAATCTGGTTATTAAAAACTGATTATCTATTGCTCCTTTTGCCTATTGCCTTTTGCCTGTCCTGATATGTAGCCTATACTCAACGGATTTAGTATGAGATGATCTCTAGCCATATCTGCCAATTTTCAGTGAACAGTTCACTGATAACTGATAACTGATCACTGATAACTGATCACTGATAACTGATTAAATGCCGTGACTTTTGCCGATTACCCAATGACGACGGAAGAAGCGAGCGAGCGAGGTTTCTTCTAAGGATAAGTAAATCGGTCTTCCGTGGGGACAAGTGCGGGGATTACGAGTATTTTGCCAATCATCGAGTAAATTCTGCATTTCTTCTAAACTTAAAGCTGTACCGTTGCGGATCGCACTACGGCAAGCGGTGGCCACCTGAGCGGTTTGTAAATCGCCCCCTAAACTTAATTCTAGTAAAGCATCAGCCCGATCCTGTCGCTCTTTTAGTAGAACAGGAATACTACGAATTGCCCAAGAACGATCGCCAAAAATAGCAATTTCTAATCCTAAACGTTGTAATTGTTCGACTTGTCGAGTAGTTAACTGATTTAAGATGATCGGAGTATCTAACGGCACGATTTCCCAGTTATCCTCTAAACGTTCGTACAAAACCCGCTCATGGGCAATATGTTGTTCCACTAACCATAATCCGTTAGGATGTTCAGCAACTATATAAGTTTGGTGAATTTGGGCTAATGCCTTTAATTCCAGCCGATTTTTCCTGGATTTCTCCCCTATTGTATAGGTGCTTTTTTCCTCGGCAGCCTTGAGAATTTGACTGACGCGCTGATTTTGCGCTTTTTCGGGTATATGTTCGGGATTTAGTCCTAACGCCTTGTCTATGGCTGAAATTATCTGTTCTTGCCAAAAAACGAGGTTATGCAGGTATATTTCCGCTTTGGCTGGGTGACGATTCCAATCGATCGAACGAGGGTTAAGATGTAGATGGAGAAAACAAACGGGATAGCGATCTTTAGGGACCGTGCGAGCGAAAGCTTTAAATATTGACTGTTCTAACTCCGATGAGCGCACCATTCGCCCATTAACAGCAATTTTAACCCAATCCGGTTGATGGCGAGAAATGCGATCGGGCAAACCGATGACTAATTCAATTTGGGCAGATTCTGCGTCAGGAGTCGTTAAGTCAAGTTTTAGGGCTGCTAAATCGTTAAAATGCAGAGATTTAACTAATTGCGGTAATATTTGACTGGTATCCTTACCCGGACTAATGCGTAACCAATCTTGATGATCTTGGAAAACCTGCCAAGTAATATGGGGATGACAGAGAGCAAAATTATGAACTAAAGTCTGTATATCCTTTAATTGTTTGTTAATTGACGGTAAAGCTTGACGACGGACGGGAAAGTTACCAAAGAGATTCTCTACCGTGACGATAGTGCCGATAGCGATAGGAATCGTTTCTAAATTATCCGGCTCGCCCTGGTGATTGTAAAGACAATAACAACCTAAATCATCGTCATGGCGACTGGCAACCCGCAGACGCGCCACCTGTGCGATACTGTGCAAAGCTTCACCACGGAATCCGAGACTGGTAATCTGCCAAAGATCGTCCCGTTGGCGGATTTTGCTGGTACTGTGGGCATAGCTACACAGTTGCAAATCTTCTCTAGACATTCCCCTGCCGTTATCCGATACTTGTATTCGCCAGTTTTGGGGAGATATATCGATGGTAATCCTATCTGCCCCCGCATCAATGGCATTTTCGACTAATTCTCGCACCACAGCGCCTAAAGAGTCGATTACCTCTCCTGCGGCAATTAAATCAATTACGTCTTGGGGTAAAACTTGTATGGGTAAGGTCATCAATTAATGGTTTTAGCCAAGGGCAAACTCGATACATTGTCGCACAGGGGGTGCATGATTAAGGACTCCCCTCCCTACCAATTTATCGGCGATCGCTGCTTCCTTGCCATCCCGCTGCACTGATCAAATATAGCGATAGTCCTGGAGCAAGTCCAATGAGTATGGGCTACATATCAGGAGATGCACTGCTGCAAGGGGAGTGACTCTTAAATTATACTAAATCCGTTGAGCATAGGCTACTTATGAGGAGAGCCAAGAGGCAGAAGGCAAGAGGCAAAAGGGGGAATAAATAATCAGTTTTTAATAACCGAATTTAGTATTATTACAGATGCGTCAGCAGCTGCGTGTAAGCATCCCACCGAAAAACTAATGCGCGGGGGGTTTGGGGGCGGCACTTCGACACGCTCAGTGACCGCGCCACGCCCCCAACGGGGGGTTTGGGGGGTAGAACCCCCCAAAAGCTTGGATTGAGTGATAAAATCGGAAGCAATACTAAATCCGTGGAGTATGGGCTACATATCAGGAGAGGCACTCCTGCAAAACGGAGAATAAATAATCAGTTTTTAATAACTGGATTTAGTCTGATTACCGTAGCGGCAAAAATGCTGTTGATAGGCAATAATCCCTGATCGAGATAAGATTAATTCTGGTGATGATAGGGAAGACAGTAGTGAATAAACTAAGCATTCTGGTTTTACACGGACCGAATTTAAACCTATTGGGGAAAAGAGAGCCGAATCTCTACGGTAACGTCAATTTAGAAGCGATTAACCAGTTTTTAAGCGAAGAAGCTACCCGTTTAGGGGTGAATTTAACCGCGCACCAGTCCAATCAGGAAGGGCAATTAGTGGACTGGATTCAGCAAGCATGGGGTCAGCATGACGGTATTTTGATTAATGCAGCAGCTTATACTCATACCAGTATCGCCATCCGCGACGCACTCTTAGGCACAAAAATTGCCTGTGTGGAAGTACACTTAAGCAATATTTACAAACGCGAGTCTTTTCGTCATCATTCCTACATTGCCGATATAGCCATCGGACAGATTAGCGGTTTTGGGGCCGAAAGTTATCGCTTAGGATTATGGGCATTAGTCGATTATTTGCAAAAGAATGGGAAAATTTAAGACAAATGCTGGAACTTCGGGCTTTTAAACCCAAATTTTCGATAAACTAGCGTAGAGGCCGTCTTTGGTTAATAAATCTTCATGGGTTCCCGATTCGACTAATTCCCCGCGTTTCAGCACAAGAATTCGATCGACATTGCGAATAGTGGAGAGACGATGGGCGATAATAATAGCAGTACGATCGACTAAAATCTGTTCTAAAGCTTCTTGAATTAATACTTCTGTCCCCACGTCTAAACTAGCAGTAGCTTCATCTAAAACTAAAATTTCCGGGTTACGAATAGCGACTCTCGCAAAAGCGAGTAATTGTTTTTGTCCTCCCGACAAATTTGCGCCCCGTTCGCGTAAACGGGTATGATAACCATCGGGTAACTCCTCGATAAAGTGATCGATATTAGTTAATTTAGCCGCTGCCTTCACCTGCTCAAAATCATAATTTTCTCCTAAAGTAATATTGCGAGTAACATCCCCAGCAAAGAGAAAAGTTTCTTGGAGAATGACACCAATATAACGTCTTAATTCCCCTTGGGGAAGATAACGGATATCGATACCATCCACTAGAATTCTGCCCTTACTTGGTTCGTAAAGACGACAGAGAAGACGAATAATCGAACTTTTTCCCGCACCAGTGGGACCGACTAAAGCGACTTTTTCACCAGGATGAATAGTAAAATTGAGACCTTTGATAATATATTCATCAGGTTTATAACCAAACCAAACATTTTCAAAAATAATCTCGCCAGTTTGACATTTTTCTGGGAAAGAAATCTCTTTATAATTGTTAGAATCGGTGATTTCAATGGGAATACTAATTAATTCACCAATGCGTTCGATAGCAGTAAAACCAGCTTGAAACATGGTAAATTTTTCGGCAAACTGACGCAGGGGATTAAAGAGACGTTGGGAGAATAAAATAAAAGCCGATAAAACCCCAAAATCAATGGTTTTTTGGAGAATCAAAATCCCGCCTAACCATAATACTCCTCCCACGGCAATTAATCCGATCCATTCCAAAGTAGCTGAGACAGCCGAATCATAAAAAATTGTTTTATCTAGGGATTGACGATAGTGAGTATTGATAGCGCGAAACATTTCAGCGTTAAAGCGTTCGCGGCGAAATAATTGAACAATATTAACTCCGACTACATTTTCCTGTAATTGGGCATTAAGTTTTGATAATTCCTCGCGTACTTGATAGTTAGCGATGCGGTATTGTTTTTGAAAAAAGATAATTAAAACAGTGACGGGAAATAACATCAACACCAACAATAGAGCTAATTGCCATTGCAGGGTAAACATGGTGAGGATAATAACTAAAATATTGACCAAATCACTGACAACTCCGATCGCCCCACTAGCAAAAACTTCTCCTAATGCTTCCACATCGCTGGTTAAACGGGTGACTAAACGTCCCACGGGAGAGCGATCAAAAAAACTAGAGGAAAGGGAGGTGACATGGGTAAATAAATCTTCCCGGACATTAGCAGTAATGGACTGACCGACTTTCTGCACTAGATAACCTTGTGTTGTCCCTAAAATCAGTCGTAAAATAATCGAAGCTGACAGGATAATAATTAAGGTATTAATGGCTGCTGTTAAGGGCATTCGAGCCAAAAAACCCCAGGTTTGTTCCTTTTGCAAAAGGGAAACCGCTTGACCGATAATTAAGGGTTGGATCGCCCCCGTGAGAGATAGGGGAAAAAGAAGTATTAATGACCAAAATAGCAGGGCTTTTTGCTTTTTTGCGTAGGGAAGTAATCTTAATAATAAGCTCCAGTCATTTTCTTTGACCGGAGGGGACACAGGGGGGGATGATAGACTCATGAAGTGATTTCCAATGAAATTCTCGGCAGCCGGGGAGAAATTACACCCCTATTGTTAACTTTTCTAACAGGCGATCAATCTGGAAATGTTCCTCCATTAATTCTCGAATACCAGCGACTTTTACCTGTTCCTGTAAGCGAATCTTCCCGAAGGCCTGATCGACAATTTCCACGGTACTGAGAGTATCTAAATTTACCGAGAGAATCGGTACTTCTAAATCCTCGGCCCGGCCCAGAATCAGGGGATCCGGAGAGATGGAACCAGTTAAGATCAAACAGGTGGTAGAAGTTTCTAGGGCAGCTAACTGTAGGTCTGTGCGATCGCCGCCCGTGATCACGGCCATATTTTCCCCCTTGCGAAAATATTCTAAAGCGGCGTTGACATTCATTGCCCCGATCGCTAAACTTTCTACCATCCAATCTAAACGATCAGGCCGACATAATACTTTTGCCCCCAAAAGATGGACAATTTCCCGAACACTAATACTGCGCAGCAGTTTACTAGCGGGTAACAGTCCTAAAACTTCCACCCCTTGGCGGGCCAGATAGGGTTTCAGGAGAGATTGTACTTCCTCCCAATCATCGGCCGGGATATCGCTAATCACTACCCCCAGCAGCTGATTATTTAATTCCTCTCTTGCTTTCAGCAGACTCTCGGCAATCAGGGGAGAACTATAGCGGGCCACCAATAGGATCGGAGTCTGGAGAATTTTGGCCATCTCCCCCATCGACAACTGAAAAATACTCCCTTCCCAGAGAGTCCCCGGCCCTTCGAGGAGGATAATATCACTGTTAACTCGATCGAGATAACCAGCAAGAATATTGCCGTAGTCCTGTTTATCTGTACCTTGTAGACGTTTAGCAACGGAATCCACATCCGTATAGATCAGGGGTAAACGCAGCTGTTCGGGGGATAATTCTAGTAATTGCCGAATAAATTCTACATCCTCATCGACCAATTGCCCATCGACGTATCCCGGACAATTGCCCACTGGTTTGCCGTAACTTATCTCTAGTCCTTTTTGCCGCAAGAGATGCGCTAAACCGACGACAGTTCCCGATTTACCACTGAGGGGTTCCAGGGAAGAGATGAGTATAGATTTGGCTGATTTCGCCACGATTTGCTCCTTTTAACCCGTACAATCTCGATTTTTATCCTTCAAATCGCAGCAGTTTCCGATAAAATCCCTGCGAAAAGTCGGCCGAACCTAGCTGCTTAAAGGTTTTAATTGCACCGATGAGATATTCGATCAACTCAGCGTTAATAATCGTCATCTCATAGCTTAGGTCGGCCTGTCCTTCAAATTGTAAACGACAACGGGTCAATTCCGAGGGCAATTTTGATACATACCAAGAGGCCACAAAGGGAATCCCTTCACTGTTTTCTATGCGACGACGACCTTCTAAAGATCCTCCTTGATACAAAGCGATCGCATAGGGCAGGATACTATGTTTGTCCTTGGCATAGTAGGGCATATATACTAACACATCAGCCTTATTAGCGGGTTCTAATTGTTCGATAGTCGGCATAATTAGTTAATTCTTTGCTTCACGGCCAAGTTACCAGTAAAAATGATATTTTCCTTATATTTTAACCGATCGCCCCCGGAATCTCCCGATCGGGACAATTGGCAGAATTTACGACCAGATCAAGTTTCTGTACTGAGGTTATCATCGGGTATCACTGGTATATGAACCCGAAAAACCGTGCCGGGGTAGGGGGAACTTGTTTGCTCAGGATTGGGACTGATAAATTCAATCGTCCCCCCCATGCTGGTAATTAATTCTTTGGCGATCGCTAAGCCCAATCCTGTACCGGGTATATCTCCCCCCGCTTGCACTCCCCGGTAGTGACGTTGAAAAATTCTTTCTTGATCGCTCCTCGCTATACCATAACCCGTGTCTTTAAAAACAATTTCTACACTATTCTTAACATTCTGCACCTCGACGGTGACTTTTCCGCCAGCAGGAGTATATTTGAGGGCATTATCAATTAAATTGCTGAATACTTCCCGCAAACCGGGGATATTGGCGCAAATAAGTGGTATGTCTTCCCCGTGAATCGTTTCTAGACTGAGATTTCTCTCTTTGGCTACGGCCTGGGCCGAAAGGAGCAGCGGATCGAGAATATCATGGAGATCGATCGGAGTTAGTTGGCTGCTGCCAGCAGGCAAGAGAAAGGCAGTGGGGGAAGATTGCGCTTGCAGGAGAGGAATATCGACGGTGGGGTAATTTTCGCTTTCTTGCTGAATTTGGGCCTCAAATTCGGCAATTAAGTCGCGAACTCGATCGCTTTCCCTCAATATACCGGTAATGGCGGGATCGTTACCTTCTTCGGCTAAAAGTCTTTTGAGCAGAAGTTTACCAAAGGTTTTTAAAGCGGTGAGGGGATTGCGGATTTGATGGAGAAAGGTATCGAGGCGCTGACTTTGCCATTGTCGATAATAACGTTCTTCTCCCAATTGCCGATCGAGTACACAGGCTAAAGCGAGGGTTTGGGTGATTTTTTCCATCTGGGTTAATTCCCAACTTTGCCAAGGTCGTTTTTCTCTGGTTGTCACCAATAATCCGATCATGCCCTCTTCATACATTAAGGGTAAAAACAAGCGATGACTGCTGACGGTCTCCTGATTACTCCAGAGGTGGGATAAATCTTCTAACTTAACCGCAGTTAACAAGTCGGCCGCCGGTTGCCCTGGTTGTAAGGAAAGCCGCTTTTTTTGGGGAGAAGGGGGATTAAAAGGCGGATAAACAACGACTGGAATTAAATCACTCGATAAAGGTTCAGTTAAATAAACCGCACTTCTGTCTGCTTCCATTTGCTCCCGCAAAAGTTCCATCTGTGCCTGACAGAGGGCAATAAAATCATTACTCAGGGGAGTCCGGGAGCGGAAGGAGAAGGGCATACCAAGCAAGTAAAAAGTAAAAAATCAGAAAACCTAGATACAGCTAGGGTTGCGAGTTTTGTTTCCCGGTTTACACAGGAGAGAATGGCCATCCCCTTGGGTCGAGGGCAGCCAGCAAAAAGCAATTAGGACAAGGGTTTGGTCACTATTTTAGGGGTGGATCACGGTATATATTAAAAAAAGTTTAAGAATAATAAGTTTTGTATCGGGATTTGGGGCGGTGTTTTTGTCAGAAAAACTTAAACATAGTCCCAGTCTAGCTTCTAGTCAAACTTGTTTGTAATTGGCTTTGTGAGAGACACTTGATTTCTTGGTCTAGAAGGGATATAATCGCTACGGCTTTTGTAACTATCATTACAACGATTAGCCAAAACAGGAGGTAATTGGGTTGGCCAGAAAACGGAAACGTAAAAGTCGCCGTCGTCAAGAAGGACGTAAGATACTTGAACTTGTACCCCAGTATAGTATTGAAAGTGGCGAAGATAAACCCGTAACTGCGGCGCGTAAGTATATTCAAGCTATAGGCATTAGCCCACCAGCTTTATTGATTGTTAAGCGTAACGAGCATACAACCGATCGCTATTTCTGGGCTGAAAAAGGACTGTTTGGAGCGCAATATGTGGAGGAAAACCACTTCCTCTTCCCCAGTTTGCGCGACCTGCAGCCCCAGCCCCAGCCCGTCAAAGCACCGGTAGCAGTTGCCAAATAATTCACAGGACTATTAATCGTATCATGGAAAGTGAACTCGTTTACGGAAAAGTAGACGAGTTTTTTTTGAGGATAAGAGGAGCGGGGACATTTAAGTGATCAGTAATCAGTAAACAGTAATCAGTGAACTGAAAACTCACATCTGATCACCGAAAAGGCGGACAGCTAAAGAGGGAATGGGGTTATGAGAATTTTTTAGCGGTTATTTAGGCTGATTTTGGCTTTAAATCGCTTTAATCAATTAAATTTTCTCATTTAAACCCGATAGGATTGCTGAGGTAATAAATTATTTTCGATCAGGATCGTAAAGTTCAACCTTTAAGGTATGATTGGGAACATTAATTATTTTTTTATGTATTGCACTAGAACGTAGAGGGCAAGCAGCAGTGATTAGAGTAGCGATCAATGGTTTCGGACGGATTGGACGTAATTTCCTAAGATGTTGGTTAGGACGGACTAATAGTGGCTTAGAAGTAGTGGGGATCAATGATACATCCGATCCCCGGAGTAACGCTCACCTGCTCAAGTATGACTCGATGTTAGGCAAACTTAACGCTAATATCGATGCCGATGATAATTCTTTAATTGTTAACGGTAAAACCATTAAATGTTATTCCGATCGCAATCCCCTCAATCTGCCCTGGGCAGAATGGGGTGTAGATTTAGTGATCGAAGCTACCGGTGTTTTCGTTGATGAAGAGGGCGCTTCTAAGCATATTGTCGCAGGAGCTAAAAAAGTCCTCATTACCGCACCGGGTAAAGGTTCGGGAGTGGGAACCTATGTCGTCGGTGTCAACGCCCACGAATACGAACACGATAAATACAACGTCATCAGTAATGCTAGTTGTACCACCAACTGTCTTGCTCCTGTCGTCAAAGTGATTCACGAAAACTTCGGCATCATCAAAGGGACGATGACCACCACCCACAGTTACACTGGTGATCAACGCATTCTGGATGCTAGTCACCGAGATCTCCGTCGCGCTCGCGCCGCCGCCGTTAACATCGTTCCCACCTCCACCGGCGCCGCCAAGGCTGTAGCCTTAGTTATCCCCGAAATGAAAGGAAAACTTAACGGTATCGCCCTGCGTGTACCCACTCCTAACGTTTCTGTAGTGGATTTAGTGGCGCAAGTGGAAAAAAGCACGATTGCGGAACAGGTAAACGAAGTCCTCAAAGAAGCTGCGGAAAATTCTTTGAAAGGAATTCTCGAATATAATGATTTACCCCTCGTTTCCTCTGATTATCGCGGTGTTGATGCCTCCTCGATCATCGATGCTAGTCTAACGATGGTGATGGGTGGCGATATGGTGAAAGTTATCGCTTGGTACGATAACGAATGGGGTTACTCCCAACGGGTGGTTGATCTCGCTGAAGTCGTCGCCAGCAAGTGGAAAGGCTAAATCAGTTATCAGTAAACAGTAATCGGTGAACAGTGGGCGTTAATTAGGAGTCAGGAGTGGTTAGTGGCTAGTGATAACTAATAACTGATAACTGTTAACTGATAACTGTTAACTGATAAGTGACAAATTCTCACTGAAAAAGCGCCGATAGATTCCCTCTGTCACCAATTGAGCGGTGATTAGGTTAGCTAGGGCAATCATAAACAGGATCAGTATCTGGTAGGAAGCGGCGTTTAAAGGTTCACTTCCTGCCAATACCTGTCCGGTGAACATTCCGGGTAAACTGACTAAACCCACTACCATCATCTGATTGAGGGTGGGGATTAGACTAGCTCGAATCGCCGCTTTTTGATAATCTGCGATCGCTTGTTGCGGGGTTGCCCCTAAACAAAGATGGGTTTCGATTTCCAAACGGTGACTTTTAATGGTACTGCTTAATCTTTCCCCGGCTAAAGAGGCACTATTCATGGCATTGCCTAACACCATTCCCGTCAAGGGAATCAAGTATTGGGGTGAGTACCATTGTTCTGGTTGAATGATTAAAGCGATCGCATAACCTAAAGTTAGACAGCTACTAATTAATAAAGAGCCGAAAACTAGCGGTAATAGGGCTTTATCCCGGCTATCAATGCGATTTTTAGCAACAATAGTCGCAATAGTCATCATTACTGCCAAAATCCCCAGCACTGCCAGAGGATTATCAAGGGAAAAAATAACGGCGATAACGTAGCCTACCACTAATAATTGCAGGATCGAGCGACCAGTCGCTAATAATAATTGGCCCTCTAGAGCTAAATTTGACCAACGGGAGAGGAGTAAACAAATACCCATCATCCCCAAAGCCCAACCCAAATCCACCAGATTTAGTTCTACTAATCCATCCATAAAAATAAAAGAAACAAATTACAACGATACCTCATCTATAAATAGCAAGTTTATAATTATTTTTGACTAATTATTCCTTCTTTTCGCCGACAAATCCCGATTAGTCTCTAATTTGAGTGAAAGCGCGTGAGTACAATTCCCCCCGTCGATTTATCCCGTCAATACCAAGTCATTAGCGAAGAAGCTAACCATGCCGTTTTAGAAATCCTCCGTTCTGGGCGCTATATTGGCGGTGAAGCTGTGAGCGAATTAGAGCGACAATTTGCCCTCTATCATGGTGTTAGCGATTGTGTTGCCTGTAATTCGGGGACTGATGCCCTTTATCTGGCACTGCGCGCCCTCGGTATTCAAGCGGGGGATGAAGTAATCACTTCTACTTTTTCGTTTATTGCCACCGCCGAAGCGATTAATTTAGTCGGGGCAGTGCCGGTTTTTGTCGATATCGATATTAATACTTTTAACCTCGATGTGGCACTGTTGGCAAAAGCGCTTACTCCCCAGACTAAAGCGATTATTCCAGTACACCTTTTTGGGCAATCTGTCAATATGTCTGAGGTGGTAAATTTCGCTCGTTCTCATAATTTATTGGTGATTGAGGATTGCGCGCAAGCAACGGGAGCAGAATGGCATGGGCAGAAAGTGGGGAGTATCGGCGATATTGGCTGTTTTAGCTTCTTTCCCACCAAAAATTTAGGCGGTTGTGGCGATGGTGGCGCAATTACCACCAATAACCCCGAGTTAGCGGCACAAATTCGCATGATTAAAGAACACGGCAGCAAGGTGCGTTATCTCCATGAGGTAATTGGGGTGAATAGCCGCTTAGATGCCATTCAAGCGGTTATTTTGCAAATTAAGCTGAAATATCTCGATTTTTGGAATAATCAACGGATCGAGATTGCCCAACGTTATCGGGAATTACTGCAACCTTTGCCTAATATCACTTTACCCGCCGCTTTAGCCGGGGGTAAGCACGTTTGGAATCAGTACACAATCCTAACGGAAAATCGTGACCAAATGCGGGCGGCTTTGCAGGAAAAAGATGTCCTATCGATGGTTTATTATCCGATTCCCCTACATTTACAGCCGGTTTATCAGTATTTAGGCTATAAAAAAGGTGATTTACCCATGGCTGAATTGGCCAGTGAAAAAGTGTTATCTTTACCTATGTTCCCCGATTTAAGCTTTGAGGAACAACAACAGGTAGCCTATGCGCTGAAAGATTGTTTGCATAGTTCCTGAGTTATCAGTGGGAATTATGAATTATAAATTATGAATTATGAATGATGAATGATGAATGATGAATTAGGAATTAGGAAGTGGGAAGAATAAATAAAAATAATCTCCTGACGACCGGCTACTGACGACCGGCTACTGCCTCCTAACCCCACCAACAGACTTATTCAGCCAACCCTACCTAAGCGGTTAAATCGATTAACTTTTGTTTTAAAGTTTCCAATCCTAGCCGACGAATAGCCGAGATAAAAACAGCTTGGGGATATTTTTCCTTAGCTATTTCCAAATCGTCGCTTTTTACCTGATCCAACTTATTAAACACCATTAACATCGGACCGGTTTGAATCGGCATCTCCGAGAGGATTTTTAATACCGAGGCAATCTGACTTTCCCAAGCTGGATGGGAGAGATCCACCAGATGGAGTAAGGCGTCTGCTTCCGTTACTTCCTCTAAAGTTGCCCGAAAAGCATCCACCAGCGAGGGTGGTAATTCATGGATAAAACCCACCGTATCGGTTAGTAAGAGGGGGTGAGATGCTTGGGTGAGGGGATCGGTAATAGTTAAGCGTCGGGTGGTGGGATCGAGGGTAGCAAACAGTTGATCGGCGGTATAAACTTCGGCAGCGGTGAGAGCATTAATTAAAGTAGATTTTCCTGCATTGGTGTAACCGACGATCGCCACACTGGCTACATCTTGTTTTTGCCGTTGTTTGCGTAAACGGGAACGATGAGCTTGCAGTTGATCCACCTCATCCTGGAGACGGGATAAACGACGTTGAATAGTTCGGCGTTCTGTTTCTAATTTTGTCTCCCCCGGTCCGCGAGTGCCAATTCCTCCCCCTAATCTCGACATGGCTAATCCGCGCCCGGTGAGACGGGGTAAAGTGTATTCTAATTGGGCTAATTCTACCTGTAGTTTACCCGCTTGGGATTGGGCCCGTTGGGCGAAAATGTCCAGGATCACCTCGGTGCGATCGACCACTCTCACCCCGATTTGGTTCTCTAGATTGCGAATTTGGGCGGGAGAAAGATCCCGATTGAATACAACTAAATTAGCCCCCGAAGTTTGCACCTGTAGGGCGATTTCTGCCACTTTTCCCGAACCGATCACTGTTTGAGGATGGGGATGATCCCGTTTTTGTCGGGTGACTTGCAAAACTTTGCCCCCGGCGGTATCAACTAAACGTTCTAATTCGCTTAAACCGTCCTCGAACTGGCGATCGCTCATATTGTCGGTCATTAAACCAACCAATAGCACCCGATCTTCGGCTGTATCAACGGTTATAGCGGTAAATTCGCGCTGAAACTCCGCCTCTAGTCCTTCCACTAACTCTAAAAAGTCCTGTTTGCTTAAATCCTCTAGATTTAAGGGCGGGGAGACAGACCAGTATATATTACTATTGACATTTGTTTGACTTTGTGGTATGAGATGCGCCAGATAGACCTGCTCCACATAACCAGTCGCCCCACCACCGCGACGGATCATGCCTGTGCCGGTTAGGGTTAAGATCACCAGTGCGTCTAATCTTTGCAGAGCCATGGCGGTTAAACTGGATTCTTTTGGCGGTTCCTGCTTGAGTTCCGTGGCGATACAACGAATTCCGCAAAGACGTTCGGAACCGTAGCGGGGTAGTTCCAAGAGGGAAAATTGGGTTTGTCGGGGGGTTCCCACTCCCACACGAATTACCTGGCCGCGACGGTTGATATAGGTGCAGAGGGGTTGATGAATATCGGTACTGATGGCCGCCAGTCTTTGGGCGAATTCTGGGGTGGTGAGACTGTCGATAGGCAAGCGTTCATGGTACAGCCTTTGTAGCTGTTTCATCTGACTGGCTTTCAGTCCCTGGGTATTGCCGAAGATGGTATCGATAGGCTTTCCTCGCAATTAGGATTTTATCTATATATTGTAGCGATTTTGACCATGGCTGCCCTTTTATTTGTCCTCTAGAAGCCAGCCCTAATTAAGGTAAAATTGGGCAGTATCAATGGTTATTTTCCATATTATGCTCGCTTCTACTCAGGAACTCCTCGAAACCGCTCGCAAAAATATCTATGCGATCGGAGCTTTTAATGTTTATAACCTAGAAGGGGTCAAAGCGGTGATTAGTGCCGCCGAGGATTGCCGTAGTCCCGCTATGTTGCAAATTCACCCCAGCGCTTTGCGTTATGGCAGTTCCACCCTCGTCGCTCTTTGTTTAGAGGCCGCTCGCTCGGCCAAGGTTCCTATCTCGGTCCATCTTGACCATAGCACTAAAGCCAGCGATATCTACGAGGCCCTAGAAGCGGGAATGACCTCAATTATGGCCGATGGCTCTCATCTTCCCTACCAAGATAATCTCGCTTTTACCAAAGAAATGACTCGTCTCGCTCACGAATACGGGGCTGTGGTGGAGGCAGAAATCGGCCGAATTAGTGGCACTGAGGACGGGTTAACTATTGCCGAAAAAGAGGCTAAAATGACAGATCCTGAGCAAGCAGTGCAATTTGTGCAGGCAACGGGAGTGGATTCTCTGGCCGTAACTATCGGTAATGTCCATGGCGAGTACAAAAGTCCGCCCCGTCTCGATTTCGATCGCCTGGCCCGGATTCGACAACTTCTGTCTATTCCCCTAGTTTTACACGGTGCTTCCGGTTTACCCCCAGAAATGATCGGGCGATCGATCCAGTTAGGAGTCTGCAAATTTAATGTTAATACAGAAGTGCGTCAAGCCTATATGCAGTCCCTGAAACGGGAAATTTGTGGGCCAGAGGATAAGGATTTATTAGAAATCGCAGGAGAGGCAATTTCCGCGATGAAATCGGTAATTATCGACAAATTAACCCTTTTTGGTGCTGTCAATAAGGCCCATCTCCACGAAACTCCCTACGCTCAAATGTTAGCGGGATTATCGGGGGTTAGGGACTAGGAATTATAAATTATGAATTATGAATTATGAATTGGGGAGAAGAGAGAAGGGAGAAGGGAGAATAAATAAAAATAATCTCCTGTCTCCTGAATACTGACTCCTGAAGTCTGACTCTCGACGACCGGCTCCTGACGGTTAAAATAACTGATCACTGAGATAAAAGGCCGATGAAAAAATTAATTCTAGCCACGAGTAATGCGGGTAAATTAGCAGAGATAGGGGAATACTTAACTGATATCGACCTAGAATTGCAGTTAAAACCCGATGATTTAGAGATAGAGGAAACCGGGGCGACTTTTGCTGAAAATGCTTATTTAAAAGCTGCTCAAATTGCCCTAACTTTGGGAGAATGGTCGATCGCTGATGATTCGGGATTGGAAGTAACCGGGTTAGGAAATGCCCCGGGGATTTACTCGGCCCGCTATGGTAAAAATGATCGAGAAAGAATCGATCGCCTCGTCAGAGAATTAGGAGATAATCAGGATCGATCGGCTCGTTTTGTCTGTGTAATTGCGATCGCCCGTCCCGATGGTGAGATTGCCTTGAGCGCCACAGGAATCTGCACGGGAGAAATTCTCACCAGTACTAGGGGTGAGGGTGGTTTTGGTTACGATCCGATTTTTTATGTCCCCGAATACGCTTTAACCTTTGCGGAAATGTCTCCCGAATTAAAAAGAAAAATTAGCCACCGAGGACGAGCTTTTGAGCAATTGCTGCCCCATCTCAAGACTCTCGCGGGTACAAATTCATTAAGGCTCTGACTTGTTCAGCATGATAAGAGCTTCTTGTCAAGGGACTCGCAACAATTTGTAAAAATCCCAGAGATTCCCCGTATTCGCGCCAAGCGTGGAACTGTTCAGGGGTGATAAATTCCTGTACACCGAGATGTTTTGGCGATGGTTGCAGATACTGCCCGATGGTGAGAATATCACAATCGACGGCCCGTAAATCATCCATCACTTGCCGCACTTCCTCGTCGGTTTCCCCCAATCCCACCATAATGCCGGATTTTGTGTAGGTAGCGGGAACAATGGCGCGAGCGCGCTGCAATAATTCTAGAGAACGCTGGTAATCACCCTGGGGACGCACGCGACGGTAGAGACGGGGAACAGTTTCGGTATTGTGGTTTAAAACTTCAGGTTTAGCGGCAAGAATTAAAGCTAAAGCCTGCCAATTGCCACAAAGATCGGGAATCAGCACTTCGATAGTGGTTTTAGGGGAAATGCGGCGAATTTCCTCGATACAACGGACAAATTGACTAGCACCCCCATCAGCCAAATCATCGCGATTGACAGAAGTGATCACTACATGATTAAGATCGAGACGTTGCACGGCTGCCGCTAGTCGCAGGGGTTCCGTGGAGTCTAAAGGTTGGGGTTTTTTCTCAAAATCTATATCACAGTAAGGACAGGCGCGAGTGCAAGCAGGACCCATAATTAAAAAGGTAGCCGTCCCCGCGTGGAAACATTCGCCGATATTGGGACAGGAAGCCTCCTCACAAACGGTATTTAAGCCTAAATCGCGTAAAACCTCCTTAACACTGCCGACTCGCTGCCATTGCGGTGCTTTTACCCGTAACCACTCTGGTTTGACCGTCACGCCTGAACTACTCCGATAATTTTTGCCTATATCTGTAATATCCTAGCAAGTCTCGACCCAATCAAGGCCGAATATGCTATGATGATTTAGCTAAAAACTTTCGGGATGTAGCGCAGCTTGGTAGCGCACTTCGTTCGGGACGAAGGGGCCGCAGGTTCGAATCCTGTCATCCCGATTAAAGACAATCAAGGGGAGAGGCACAATCGACTCTCTTGGGTTTGCTGGGTAAAATGTATTCTAGGATATAGTCCTGCTGGCGAGGGAGTGGAAAAAACCACAGAGACACAGAGGACACAAAGATCGATCGCTCCTATATGGGTTAAACTGATCACACCAAGAATAAGAGAGTCCAAAATCTATCTTCTATTTGATTATAACTACTTATTTACCTCCTCTAAGCCCATGTCTAGATTATTAATCAGCCAGTATCAGGCGGAAGTTGAGAAGATTGTCCAATATGGCGGCAGTCGCAAGGAAACTTCGATTAGAGTCGCTTTTCAGAATTTATTAAATGACTATTGCAAGGCGCGGGATTTTTTGTTAATTCCGGAGTTGGATTATCGCACTAAGTCGGGAAAAGTTGTCTATCCTGACGGGACGGTAAAGGATGCTTTACGGTTAGATTGGGGATATTGGGAAAGTAAGGATCAATACGATAATTTAGATGAAGAAATTGAGAAAAAGTTAGCGAAAGGCTACCCTAATGACAATATTTTATTTGAAGACTCCCAGACGGCGGTTTTAATTCAAGGAGGAGAGGAAAGACTGCGCGTCTCCATGCGCGATGATGAGGCTTTGGATGGGATTATTAATGCTTTTATCAATTATGTACGTCCAGAGGTTGAGGATTTTCGAGAGGCGATTGATAGTTTTAAGGAAGATTTACCAACAATTTTGGAAGCGTTGCGGGGTTTAATTGCGTTGCAGTCGGAGACGAATCGGAATTTTGTGACAGCGCGGGACAATTTTTTAGAGATTTGTCGCAAGTCAATCAATCCAGAAATTAGTCTGGAAGATGTGCGAGAGATGATTATTCAGCACATCCTGACAGAGGATATTTTTATCAATATTTTTAATGAGTCCCAATTTCACCGGGAAAATAATATCGCTAGGGAATTACAGGGAGTGATTGAAACTTTCTTTACTGGTAATACCAAGCGCAATACTTTAGGGACTATTGAACGTTATTATGCGGTAATTCGGCGGACGGCGGCGAATATTTATAACCACCACGAAAAGCAGAAGTTTCTCAAGGCGATTTATGAGAATTTTTATAAAGCATACAATCCGAAAGCGGCAGACCGGTTGGGAATTGTCTATACACCCAATGAAATTGTCCGTTTTATGATTGAAAGTGTCGATTATTTAGTACATAAGCATTTTAGGAAGTTGTTGGCGGATCCAGGAGTAGAAATTTTAGATCCGGCGACGGGTACAGGAACTTTTGTAACGGAGTTGATTGAGTATTTACCGAAGGATAAGTTACGGTACAAGTATAAGCATGAGATGCACTGTAATGAGGTGGCAATTCTGCCTTATTATATTGCTAATTTGAATATTGAGTTCACCTACAAGCAGAAGATGGGTGAGTATGAAGAGTTTGAGCATATCTGTTTTGTGGATACCCTGGACCATGCTGCTTCTAATATCAAGCAGATGGATTTGTTTGCCATGTCGGCGGAGAATACCCAACGGATTCATAATCAAAATGACCGCAATATTTCTGTAATTATTGGTAATCCTCCTTATAATGCCAGGCAGGAGAATTTTAATCAAGGTAATGCAAATCGAAGTTATGAAGCGATTGACAAGTGCATTAAATATAGTTATGTCAAAGAAGGTAAGGCACAGAATCAAATTGTCGTCTATGATATGTACACTCGTTTTATTCGTTGGGCTTCGGATCGATTAAATAAAAATGGTATCATTGCTTTTGTATCTAACTCTTCTTTTATCGATGCGTTGGCTTATGATGGATTTAGAAAAGTAGTTGCCGACGAGTTTAATGAGATTTGGATTGTTGATGCGAAAGGAAATGCACGAAATAGCGGGGAAAGGAGACGAAGAGAGGGGGGTAATGTTTTCAGCGACAAGATTAAAGTAGGAATTGCTGTCTATTTTCTTGTCAGGAATCAGGAATCCGAAGGCTTTAAGATTTTTTATAATGCTATTCAAGATTATGCAAAAGCCGAAGAGAAACAAGAATATTTTCGGGAAAATACTCTTGATAAATTAAGTTTCCAGCATATCATCCCAGATAAAAAACATAATTGGCTCAATCAATCAGATAATGATTTTGATCAACTGCTACCGTTGATTGATAAGGAGGTAAAAAGTGGCAAGTCTGAGAAAGCTGTGTTTAAGTTGTTTTCTTTAGGAATTGATACACATAGAGATGAATGGGTATATGATTTTTCAAGAGATAATCTCGAAACTAAGATCAAATTCTTGGTAGATATATATCAAAAAAACTTACGGGATAAACATTGCCCTGAAAAGTATATGATTAAATGGGACAGAGAATTAAGTAAACATTTACAAAAAGGTATCAACAAGAAGTTTGAAAAAGAAAATGCTATTGTAGCTCTATATCGCCCGTTTGTGAAGAAGTTTTTCTACTTAGATAAACATTTTAATAGTGTAACATTTCAATGGTTCGATATTTTTAACAATAATGAATCAAATATTTTTATCGAGTTTGGTAATGCAGGTTCTTCAAAACCTTTTATGGTTGTTGTTAGTGAGAAAGTAGCTGATTATCATTTAACAGGTGACTCTCAATGTCTCCCCCTCTACTACTACGAGAAAGAAGGAAACCGTATCGACAATATCACCGATTGGGGATTGCAACAATTCCAAAAACATTACAACAATAAAACCATCACCAAACTCGATATCTTCCACTACACTTATGCAGTCCTCCACTACCCGGAATATCGCAGTAAATACGAATTAAATCTTAAGCGAGAATTTCCCCGGCTTCCCTTTTATGATAACTTCTCTCAATGGGTAGAATGGGGAAGCAAACTAATGGAATTACATATCAACTATGAAACCGTCGCACCCTACCCACTAACCCGCATTGATACTAATAATAACCTCAAACCGAAAACTAAACTAAAAGCTGACCGAGAAAAAAATTCCATCAACCTTGATGATGTCACTTTCCTACAAGATATTCCCAAAATTGCTTGGGAATATAAACTCGGTAATCGTTCGGCCCTAGAATGGATATTAGATCAATATAAGGAAAAGAAACCCAAAGATCAAACCATCGCCGAAAGATTTAATAACTATCGCTTTGCCGATTATAAAGAAACAGTAATTGACTTATTACAACGAGTCTGTACTGTCAGCGTCGAAACCATGAAAATAATAGAAGCGATGAGACATTAAAAAGATTGCTTCTGGGAAATCTTATTCTAGATTCTACACCCTGCCTCCAGTAAAAACTTTTTCAGTAAACCCTAAGTAGCTGGTTATAATTAAATTAAAAATGGATTTTAGGTTCGATCCCCCCTGCTCCCCTTGATAAGGTAGGATTGATTCATGAATCAACCCTACTACCTTGATATAGAGGTTTTCATTACCTTTCCTGGTTATACTTCATCTTTATGAGAAATGCCCTCACCAGAAAAATGGCTAATCAATGGGGTAAATAAAAGCTGATAGCTAAAAAAACTGATAACCGATAACCCGGGAGAAAATATAATTGTAGCTACCTATCCATTCCAGATTAATTCCTATGGCAGAAGAAACCACCACCCCCGCAACTCCGGCAGCAGCAGCAGAAAAACCGGCTCAACCTGCGGCTGCTAAAAAACCCAAGGAGCCTACCATCGAGGAAAAACCCTTTGCTGAATTTATCGAGCAGCATTTTCAACCCGCACTGGCGGCAGCCTTGCAAAAGCTGGGTATAACTGATATAAAACTGTCCTTTAAACAGGATAAAATTGCCGTGCAGGGCTTTTCTAGCTCTCCCTGTTGGCAGTTAACCGGCAATTGGCTCGGGGGAATGCGTCAATTTAGCATTTATTTTTTGGAAGAAAACATCAACGGTAAAAAAGCTTTTTCCCAAGCTGAGGGCGGGACACAACCTAGTACACTTGAATCATTTATGATCGATGAAAGGAAAGTTAGTCTCGATTTACTGTTGTTTTACACCCTGCAACGGCTTAACGGTCAAAAGTGGTTGACGAGAAACTAAAATTGCTGAGGATTAGCGATCGAGAAGGGGGGTAAAATGAGCATAGACGACCACTGCTTATCGATCGCTAATAGTAATTATGCGTGTATTTGTACTACTTTTTAACGCAGGCACAGAAAACGAAGGTATCCACACCATTCAAATGGGAGCTATCAATAAGGTGTTGATGTTTGAATCGGAAGATGATGCCACCCGTTATGCGCTGCTGTTAGAGGCACAGGATTTCCCGACTCCCACGGTAGAGAAAATTGATTCGGAGGAAGTGGCGGAATTTTGTCGCGATGCTGGCTATCAAGCGGAAATGATTGAAGCGGGTATGTTGGTAATTCCCCCCGAAAGCAATGCCGAGGAGTTGGATTGGCAAAAAGAGGAAGTCCCCCCCGCCGAGGAGGAGTTTTCCGAGATTCCCGATGCGGAGTTGGACAGCATCCGTCGTCGTCTAGAAGGACTTTTGTAATAGACCTCTGGTAAAAATCGAAAATTGTCCTGCTTGGTTCGGAGACAGGAGACAGGAGCCAGTAGTCAGGAGTTCGGAGTCAGAAGACAGGATAATAAATCAACGTTGTTCCCTGTTCCCTGTTCCCTGTTCCCTGACCACTGATAACTGATAACTGATAACTGAAGATGACAACTGTGGGGGAATTGGGCGAAAATTTGGTGGCGGATTGGTTGCAATTACAGCAATGGCATATCCTCCAGCGTCGTTGGCGTAGTGGCGGCGGTGAAATCGATTTAATCGTCTTGTCTAAATCTCAGGCGACTCTCGCTTTCGTCGAGGTTAAAACCCGCAGCGCCGGCAATTGGGATTTAGGGGGCAAATTAGCCATCGATGACCGTAAACAGGGGAGAATTTACGAAGCTGCCCAGATATTTCTCTCCTTTTATCCCCAATGGTCCGATTTAACCTGTCGTTTCGATGTGGCTTTGGTTAGTTGTCAAAAAAGTTCTCTATTAGCTTTACCTGAGTTTTCCCTTGATTATCCCTGTCAGCTACAGGCAGGTTATCAATTGCAGTTACAGGAATATCTCGTGGCGGTTTTCTAAAAACACAATAGGCCCGCCTAGGGAGGCGGGCTTCATCTTGTACAAACGATATGGACTCCTGAAAAATTAACGGACTCAACATAATAAAGGTTTACGGAACCCACAACAGTCTATCTGTCAACTATCAAGATTTCTCAGTTTACCGACTCAGGTGATGATTACGGCTCACTCCATCTGTCCTATATCGAGCAACAGAGGCGAAACCATACTTTACTTTACAAACTTTGAGAATCTGCGTCCGATTTAGCTGTTGCGTTGAGCTAGAGCAGGTGGCACAGGCTCTAGGTCTTTTTGCCTGGAAGGAAGTTGAGTCGCTTCCTTTGTGCCTTATGTTCTTAAGATAACACCTTTGTCAGGACTAGATCGACCTTGTAATTAAAGTTTACATTTATTGATTTTTAGTAAAAATTGCCGTTACAAAACTATGGGAATTATGAATTATGAATTATGAATTGGGAAGTGGGGGAAGTGGGAAGTGGGGGAAGTGGGGAAGCTGTCTCATCACCCTAAGTACCTAAGCAAAATTAATTACACATTTTGATAAAGCTTTTGCCTCTTGCCTTTTGCCTTTTGCCTATCTTCACTAGGAAATTTATTTTGCACGACTACTTATCACCCCAAAACCCGATCACCCGATCTCCTGACTTCCGACTCCTGATCACTGATTACTGATTAGGGACTGAATCTCCTCTTTGTAGGCAAAAGGAGCGCGACTGAGAGCCTCTTGAAAGAGGGGTTGAGCCTCTTGATTTTTGCCCTGTTCTTTTAGTACGATCGCAGTCGCTAAAATCGGTCGGAAATCGTTAACATCCATCTGTTGAGCTTGTTTATAGGCGTTTAAAGCTTCTGGATAATTTTGCTGCTCGAAATAGATTTTGCCTAAAAGTAACTGAACGGAAACGATATCGATTAAACTAGCCGGATTATTGGGATCGGAACCAGCTTTTAAAGCGCGATCAATCGTGTCTTTGACCAGACTAATCGCCTCGATAGAGCGGTTTTGGCTGAGAAATAAATTAGTTAATCCAGTTAAGGCCCGTAGATCTTGGGGTTGGGAGGCCAAAAGGCTGCGATAACTGGCTGTGGCCCCTGCATAATCCTCTATTTGCTGTTTCGCTTCCGCCAAAAGTAGTAGATAATCGGATTGTTGGGGGTTAAGTTGCGCTAATTTTTCTAAAGGTTCGATCGCTTGCTTTAAATCGCCCTGCTGTAAGCGAGTATCTAATAATCCCCGCAAAGCCGTCTGATTATCGGGTTCGCGCTCTAAAACCATCTGATAACCCAGTGCTTGACTGGCTAATTCCTCTTGTTTCACTGTGGACAGATGACTCTGGCCCGAGGAGTGCTGACTTTTGAGAATAGAAGTCAATAGCGGCATGGTCGAGAAAGACAGCAAAGCAAATAACATCAGGACGAGACCGATGGACAGCCAACGACGGTTAGAGAGAGAAGCTTTCATAGACTGGGGTGCGAGGGGACAGACAAGAAAATGTTATAGAAGTCTGGAGATTTGATTAGGGGATCGATCGAATTCGCCGCTCTTTATTGAGTACAATGGGCAAACGGTCAAGACTCAAAAGGGTTTTGACAAGGTTGACAGTCAAAAGATCATGGTTCTTAATATACTAGATGCCAGTAGAGTCGCCCTAGAGGGTTATTGTAACCCCCCAGATCGCGCTTTTGACTTGCTTGATTACTAATTTACTGTGTGTCTCCGCCGCTAGGAGTGTGATATGAATCGTCCTGGGAATCGGTTTACCGAATCACCGAAAACCCCCCCGACCCCTGAAGTGGAAATTCAGGAAGTCTCCGTTGAATCCCCCCATACCGAGGCTGATTTAGCCGTAGAGTCAGCCACCCCCGAAGAAGTCAAACGCCAACAACCGATCCCCCCTCCCAGTCATCTGCGGCAGTATCGGGCGATCGGTCTCGTCTATGGTCATTATCAGCGATCGGAGGAACAATTAACTAAAGGCAATATTTTAACTGCCGATGGTACTCTGATCGATTCTGTGATTCTCGGCCGGGTGATCAGTTTGGTTAAAAATCATCTCGATCTGGAAAAACCCCATCTTTGGGTGGTTTACCCGCGTACCCGTCAGGAAAATGATGCCCTTCATGTTCAGATTGTCGGTGTTTGGGAACCAGAAACCCTGAAAAAAGAGGATGATCAAGAGATAGAGCCTCTCCTCGCTTCTACCCCGGGTTATTTTTCGATTCGAGGTGAAGTCATCTTTACCGAACGGGAAAATCAAGCGGTAGTGGTCAAAATCCGACAAATGCCCAAAACTGAAGCGGACAAACCCAAGTTTTTTAAACTAAAATTGCGCGGAACTTTACCTAGTAAACCGGTCAGTCGTTTTTGGGATTTTCAGGTGCAACTTAAAGGGGATGCCTTAACTATTTTGGAAGGTTTGGACCTCGGTTTTGCCAGCAAGAAAAAACCGATGGGTAAGGGAGGTTTTAAAAAGCCTTTTGATAAAAATCGTCGTCCCTCGGCCGATAGATATTATGGACCGGAAGGGGAAGGAGAAAAACGACCTTTTACCCCCGGACAATCTCCCGTTACTAGGCCTTCCCGCCCCAAACCCCCATCGGAAAACTAATTTTTTTCTAGGATGGGTGCAGAACCCATCCCTAGGTTTACAAGTTTTTTTCAGGAGTTAGTTGATCCTTAGTATCTAGGAATATAAGCGCGAATTCTATAACTATAATCTGTTCCCAAAATCTCCGTGATAAAAACCGCTAACTGAGTGCCTAAAATCGCTTCATCGGCAGAATTAAAAGATTTATAATCTTCTATTAGCCATTCTTGACCACCATTAACTAGAGTACATCTAAATGTACCAAGAGCTTCGGCGATTTCTGTATGTTCTGTATAGTTTCTCGTTTTTACTTCCCCCGCACTATCTGCCCTCAAACATAATTGATTAAGTTCTGAATGAAATTTGGCAGGAATTTTGTCTAAATCACCCCCTTTAGTCACCCAATGCACAAAAAGATGAAAAGACCAAGGAAGATTGAGGTAGAGTAGATAACACAAAACCAGAATGATTGTTAAATATAAGGAGGAAGTCAGGAATTTATCATATTTCCTTTCTCGGGATCGATTTAGACGTTTGGCTAGATCTAGCTTTGATCTTTTCATGAGTTTTAATGAGTTAAAAGTGATTAAATAAGTAGGTGTTAAAAATTGTCATATCCCCCCTTAATAAGGGGACAGGGGGGGGTCGAAGGTAAAATCTATCTTCTGTTTAATTACAACCACTTACTTAGTAAAAAATAAGATGTGTAACAAAATTCTGCGTTTTGCTCCGATTATCCTGTCCTTGAGTTTATTTATTCTAGCGGTCTGGACAATTAGTCAAGAATTTAAACACTACACTTTTGCCCAACTGTTGGCTAGTTTGGATCATATTACCACAAGTCGTAAGCTAGAAGCTATTTTTTGGATGGCTTTGGGTTATTTGTCGATGACGGGTTATGATCGCCTAGGTTTTTATTATATCAAGCATCCCTTAGCTTTAGGCACTATTATCCGCACTGCTTTTATCAGTTATGCCTTTGGTAATACCATTGGTTTAACCTTATTTTCCGGGACAGCGATTCGTTATCGTTTCTATACTCCTGCGGGGGTGGGGGTGGTGGATATTGCCAAAGTTATCACTTTTACCCATTTAAGCTTTTGGTTAGGAATGTTAGGGATTGGTGGTTTAAGTTTCCTCGTCGATCCCCAAAGGATTCCTCAACTTTTAAAATTACCTTTTTTAACTACTAAACCTTTAGGAATAATTTTTTTATTGCTGGTTACGGGATATTTTTTGTTGACTCTCACCTATAAAAAACCAATAAGAATCGGCCAAGAAAATATCTATTTACCCTCTTGGACTCTTTCCCTAGCTTTGATTTTGCTGACTTTTATCGATTGGATATTAGCCGCTAGAGTTTTATATCTTCTTCTCCCGGGCAGCTACAATGTTTCGTTTTTAGGATTTTTCGGTCTCTATATATTTGCCATGACGGCAGGGGTATTAAGCAATGTGCCGGGGGGAATAGGGGTTTTTGAGTTTATCATGCTGAGATTACGTCCCGAATATGTATCTAATGGCGAGCTTTTAGGTTCTTTAATCGCCTATCGAGCTATTTATTATTTCCTGCCTTTAATTGTCGCTTTTGTCTGGTTGTTGGGTTACGAAGCTCGCAGAAAATAAGGTCTTCAAATTAGCTTAAACGGACAAAAAAAGTCCCCATGCCTTCATAGCTGGGGAGCATCAATCTAGTAGGCTAAAGTTTCTAAAGTTTCGCGTAGATAGGAACAAATGCGAGCATCAGCATCGTCTCTATTTTTACCTGATTCTAGTTGTTCTTGCTGCCAACGCCGAAAACCGGAACTAGCGGCGATGGCTTGTTTTAAATGCTCCCAAGTGTGATGATCTTTGTGAAGTGGGGTGTCAGAAAATGTGGTGGAGTTGCCCATCTTTACCTCTGGTGGTAGGGTTGCACTTGTTAACATAACTTAAAAATCGCTGAAAATTCTGATAACTGGGACACAATTAGCCAGAAAAAGGTGTTGCCTAGCGGGAAAGCTGCGGGGATGCCAACACCTTTTTTGAGGAAATATAGCAGATTTTTAGGAGATTTTGCTGGTTTCTGCCGCTTCTTCTGCCTCCACTGCCGCGTTTAAAGCTGCGGGGGGAATGGGGATAGGAAATACCGACGGCAGGTTAGCGGCGACATCTTCAGGAAGCTGCCCGGGGTGAAAACGACGGTAGCTTAAAACACCCGCTACGGTGATTGCTCCTGTAGCGGCGGCAACCCCTAAAATAAGTTTGTTAGGATTGACATGGAAGGTGGTATTGCTGCCAAAAATGCTTTTACCTTTAGCGAAAGGACAAGCGGAGGCGCTGCCAGCATCAAGAGTACCTAAAACAATGCCACTGACGAGGGTAGCACTAACGGCGATGGAGGTGAAAAAAGTTTTCTTCATAATTGCCTTGGGGATAGGTTGTCAATAGCGATTATCCTTGCATTATAGATATCTCCATCACAATTGTCTATTTTATTTCCGTTGGTGACATTGAAATAATTTTGTTTAAGAATAATGAATTATCAATATCGTGTCGGGGGTAGTCTTGCCTATAACCATCCTACCTATATCGAGAGAAATGCCGACCAAGAACTGTTAACGGCGTTAAAAAATGGTCAATTTTGCTACGTTTTTAACTGTCGTCAGATGGGCAAATCCAGTTTAAGGGTACGAGTGACTCGTATTTTACAGCAATTGGGCATGGATTGCGCGGCGGTAGATATAACCAGTCTTGGTAGCAATGATAATTTATCCCAATGGTATAACGGCGTGATTACCCGTTTGTTTTTAGGATTTAATCTGACGGGAAAAATTAATCTTAAATCCTGGTTGCGCGAGCGAGAGGATTTACCTCCCGTGCAGCGTTTGGGACAATTTATCGAGGAAGTTTTATTAGTTTATTGTCAGGGAGAGAAAATATATATTTTTATCGACGAGATCGATAAAATTCTCAGTTTACAGTTTTCTCTAGATGACTTTTTTTCCCTGATTCGTTATTGTTATAACCAAAGGGCGGAAAATGCCCAGTATGAAAGAATTACTTTCGCTTTATTCGGTGTTGCTACCCCAGCAGATTTAATTCGCGAAAAGACCCAAACATCTTTTAATATCGGCCAGGCGATCGAATTAACGGGATTTAATCTTGCAGAAATTGCTCCTTTAGCTGCGGGATTATCCAGTCAAAGTAATTATCAACCCGACTGGTTAGAAAAAGTTATTTTTTGGACGGGAGGACAGCCATTTTTAACCCAGAAAATCTGTCAGCTATTGCGGGAAAGTAATTTAGATATTGAGACGCTGATCAAAGAGAGAGTTATTAATAATTGGGAATCTCATGATGAACCAGTGCATCTGCGAACTATTGCTGATCGCTTGTTAAGAAATCAAGACAAAGCCGGTCGTTTGTTAGGCATCTATCAACAAATTTTAGAAAAAGGTGCAATCCTGTGCGATGATAGTCCAGAACAAGGGGAATTAAGGTTATCGGGATTAGTGGTAAAAAAGGATAATCAATTAGTAGTTTATAATCCTATTTATCGAGAAATATTTAATCTCAATTGGCTGGAAAAACAATTAGAGCAATTGCGTCCCTACTCAGAAGCGATCGCCGCATGGCAACAGTCTAATTATACCGATGAATCGCGGCTTTTACGCGGAAAAGCTTTAAATAATGCCCTCGATTGGTCTCAGGGGAAAAGCTTAAGTAATCTTGATTATCAGTTTTTAACTGCCAGTCAAAATCTCGATAAAAGAGAGGCAGAAATTAGCCTAGAAACTCAGAAGCAAGCTAATAAAATTCTAGCAATCGCTCACCAAAAAGCCACCAAAAGAATTCAAATTGGCTCGGTAATTTTAATTGCTTCTCTTTTGGGTTCTCTCTTAGCTTTTGTCCAGGTAAAACAAGCGTGGCAGCAAGTAGAAACCGCTCAACTAGGTATTCAATTACAGCGCCAGGGTGATAGTTATTGGCAACAATTTAAATTTGAACAACTAGAATCTTTAATTGCGGCCATGCAAGCAGTCAATAGTTTAAAAAATATCGTTACTGATGACCAAACCCTGGGTAAATATCCTGCTACCAGTCCAATTATTACCCTGCAACAAATTTTAGATCGCATTCAAGAAAAAAACCAACTGCAAGGACACCGGGGAACTATTTATAGTGTTAGTATTAGTCCTGATGGTCAAAAAATTGCCACTGCTTCTCAAGATGGGACGGTAAAAATTTGGAATCAAAAAGGTGAGAATATTCAAACTTTGACAGGTCATCAAGGAGCAGTTTATAGTGTTAGTTTTAGTCCCGATGGTCAAAAAATTGCCACCGCTTCCGAAGATAAAACCGCCAAAATTTGGAACTTGCAAGGACAAAATTTAGTCACCTATCCTGACCATCAAGAATCAGTTTATAGTGTTAGTTTTAGTCCCGATGGTCAAAAAATTGTGACTACTTCCAGGGATAAAACCGCTAGATTATGGAATTTATCAGGTCAAACTTTACAGGTATTTAAGGGACATAAAAGATCGATAGATGCAGCTAGTTTTAGTCCCGATGGTCAAAAAATTGCCACTGCTTCCCGGGATGGTACGATTAAAATCTGGGATTTATCAGGTAAAATTATCTTGAGTTTAGGTCAAGAAAATATTGAGGCTTTTTATAGTGTTAATTTTAGTCCCGACGGTCAAAAAATTGCCGGAGCAGCGGCCGATAAAACTGCTAAAATCTGGGATTTACAGGGAAATTTAATAGCTACTTTCCGGGGACATCAAGATTTTGTCAACAGTGTTAATTTTAGTCCTGATGGCCAGTTTATAATTACTGCATCTAGTGACGGTAGTGCTAAAATTTGGGGACTGGAAGGGGAAGAAATAACTACTCTTAGAGGACATCAAGAATCAGTTTTTACTGCTGTATTTAGTCAAGATGAAAAAGAGGTGGTAACTGGATCGAGTGATGAAACGGCTAAAATTTGGCAGCTGAACAATTTAAATCAAGCTAAGGCCGATAATACCAGTGTTACCATTAATTCCCAGGGGAATATTATCGCTATTGCTAATAAAGATGGTCAGATTACTTTACTCGATTCCCAGGGAAAAAACATTAGAGAATTTGCCACAAAAATGCGCTCAATCTATAGTATAGCTTTTCATCCTGATGATAATCAGATTGCGATTACAGGAAGAAATGGAAAAGTACAAATCTGGAGCAAAAAAGGAACAATGCTTCAAGAATTTACCGCTAGTCAAGTACCGATTTATAGTCTTGCTTTTAATGGAGAGGGAACAGCAATAATCACGGGAACAAGCGAGGGAAAAGTTCAATACTGGCATTTAAGCAATCATCGGACTAAATTGATTAATTCTTGGACAGTTGATGATAGTATTATCTATGATTTGGTGTTTTCTCCTGATCATCAAAAAATTGCTACCGCTACTCGGGGAAAGATTAAAATTTGGGATTTACAGGGCAATCTTTTAAAGGAGATTAAAACTGATTCTTTTCCCGTTTATGGAGTTAGTTTTAGTCCCGATGGTGAAAAAATCGCCGCTATTTCAAGGGATGGTACAGCTAGACGCTGGGACATGGACGGAAATTTGCGCTCGGAGTTTAAAATAGAAGAAGATATCGTCTATGGGATCGCTTTTAGTCCTGATGGTCAAGAGATTTTGATTATTGCTAGGGATGGTCAAAAGCATCGATGGCCCTTAGAAACGGAATATAATTATTTACAAAAATTGCTCGATCGAGGTTGTCTTTGGTTAGAAGATTATCTCAGGACTCGTCCCGAAAAACGAGAAGCACTATCCCCCTGTACTGGGAAAATAAAACCATTCACATTTTAAACTTGCTTTAACTGGGTGGGGGGTGAAGGTTAAATTAATTAGTTAATTTCTTGGGTTCTTCGGTTTGTCTTATGCAACGGACAGGGTTATAAGGGATGAAACCCTTATAGAAACAGACATTACTGCGATTTTTGTCAATTGTTTGCGATCTGGAGCGAACTAATCAATTAAATCTCTTGCCAGATCAGGATTTAGTCGATTTATGTCTCCATATAGAATCATACCAAGTAACGAAGAACCCAACATTTTTGGTTTTAACGCTAGAATTTTATCTAAACTTTGTCACTTTAATGAATTCAGATGCTGTAATTTTTAACTCTCCATCCAAGTTTCTCACGGTGTACGATCTGAGTTCTCTTTGGGTTGAACCATCGGGATAAACATAAGTATTTTGTCCTATAAAGTTTATCGAAGTATCTGTTCTCGAAGTAACTTGTAAATCTTCGACAGTTACTCTTTTAAATTGACTGAAGAAGCTAGGAGAAGAAAATGACTCTGCCAATTGTGGGCTATATAAAGACCTTGCCTGATCGAAGTTTTTTTCTGAAAGCGCATAGTACAGATTTTCAATCAGGGATATCGCTTCGCCTTCGTTGATATCTTGATTGACACTTTCACTAGGAACAAAAGTTTCTGATTTCTGACGCTCTGCTTCCAGTCGGGCTTCTGCTTCTTGTCTCCTTCTTTGTTCTTCTGCAAGTTGTTGTTCTGCCTCTTTTCTTCGACGTTCGGCCTCTTCTCGTTGGCGCTGTTCCGCTTCTAGACGTTGTTCTTCTCTGGCTTTCAATTCGGCTATTTCTCGATCGCTCGCCTGTTTTTGCTGTTCTTGAAAATGCACTACACTGCCCGCTAATGCCAAAACTCCCACTGAGCCAAGAGCGATCGCAATCTTTGTCCAATTGTTTGAAGGTGAAGGAGGCGTTGGCGGGGGTACTGGCTGAGAAGGAATGGTGACGGGATTGACAGGCAGTTGCACGGGGATAGTTGAAGAAACCGAGAAAGAGGAAGTTGGTTGCCCGGCAGAATCTGGTACAGGAGTCGGGATTGGCGTAGGAACTGGCGTAGGAATTGGTGGATCCGATGAAGGGTTGGTTTTAAGGTCATTGCTTGAAATCACCCCCAAAGCTAAAGCCCAGGATTCTACTGCCCATCTAGCGGCCTCTTCAGCTAACCCCAGATTATCTTGCAGTTTTTTGGTTAGTCGTGCTAAAAATACCACTGGTGGCGTACTATTTTGCGAGGCCAGTAAATCGGCGGGGACTCGTTCTTTCAGTGCGCCTACG